>JAPOLF010000268.1 GCA_029977305.1 bacterium
AGCAGCCCGATCGTGATCAGCAACTTCCGTGACTTCGACGCCGAAAACCTCGCCTGTAGCCACGATCCCATCGTCCACGTCACGCTCACCAACGTCAGCGCAAGGCTCGCGAACAGCACTGACTTCCCGCGCACTTCCACCAACGCGAGTGGGGAGAACGCCTCAACTCCGGTGAACCCGAGGTTGAGCAGGAGTTGAGTCAGGATCGCTGCCGGAATTCCGGCAGCCGCGCGCAGGGTGCCTGGCGGCATCAACCGCGCGAGTGCCGGCCCTCCCACCGCCAGTCCCACCACGACCAACCCCACCGCGATCCGGAGATCGGCCTGTCCCAGCCCACTCAGCAGCAACCCCGTACCCAGCGCAAGCGCCAGCGAAAGCCCCACCTTCTGTCGTGCGTCGGCAGGAATGCTCCCGCCCGAAAGCTTCCGCAGGGGCGGCAGGGCCAACATCGCAGCGATCACCGGAACGGGCACCAGCCCGAGGAAGACCACCCGCCAACCGAAGGTCTCCGCCACCAACCCCGCAAGCCCCGGCCCGATCAATCCCGGGATCACCCAGCCAGTTGAGAGCAGCGCCAGCATCTTCGGCCGCGCCGCATCGCCATAGGCGCGGCCGATGACGACATACCCGATCGACGCCAGACTCCCTCCACCGAGCCCTTGCACCACCCGCGCCCCGATCAGCCACTCCATCGTCGGCGCGAATCCGGCCAGCACCAATCCCAGAGCGAAGAGCGCCACACCCCATGCAAACGGCGCCGCCGGCCCTCGCCGATCGGCATCGATCCCGGCCAGCACAATGCCCACCAGGTTCGCCAGCAGGAATCCACTGAAGACCCAGCCGTAAAGTTCCTGCCCGCCGAGGTCGCGGCTCACCAGCGGCATCACCGCCGACACCGCGAGCGCCCCGAACGCCACGGTCACCACGTTCATCATGATGCCGATGGTCAACCGTCGGTACTCCGGACTCCACGGGCTCACCCGGTCCGATCCGGTCACGGCCGCAGCCGCCTCGTCCTGCATCCCCGCGGTCTCCGTTGCTTCACCGACCCCTACTCCCGGTGACCCTACCATTCATCCCCGGCCGTGGTGTTCCTGTGGCGCGGACTCTGCGATACACTCCCTGTACGAACACCAATCATGCGGTCCGCGCGCCTCACCCGGTGGAGTCATGCCCGACCTCGGTTACCTGCTTTCGCAGTTGGGCAACCCACGCTCGATCGTCGACATCCTCGTGGTCACCCTGATCATCTACTGGGTGCTCTGGATGGCGCAGGGTACCCGTGCCACCCAACTCATTCGGGGCATTGCCATTCTGCTCGTGATCGGCATCGTGCTTGCCTCCTCCCTGCAGTTGACCACCCTCAACTGGGTGCTCGGGCAGACATGGCCCGCCCTCATCATCGCCATCCCCGTGCTCTTCGCCCCGGAACTCCGCCGCGCCCTCGAGCAACTCGGCACCACCGGGTCGTGGATGCCCAACCTCGCCGCCCGCGAGGTTCAGAGCGACGAGCGCATGGTCGACGAGATCAGCCGCGCCGCCGGGCAACTCGCGCGCAACCGCTACGGCGCCCTCATGATCATCGAGCGCGAGACCGGCCTCCAGAACTTCGTCGAACGCGGCGTCCCCATCGATGCCGTCCTCACCCGGCAACTTCTCATCAACATCTTCTATCCCAACTCCCCCTTGCACGATGGCGCCGTCGTCATCCGCAATGACCGCATCGTCGCCGCCAGCGTCGTCCTCCCGCTCACCGACAACATCTCCTCCAGCGGCCAACTCGGGACCCGCCACCGCGCTGCCGTCGGTGTCTCCGAGGTTTCCGATGCGATCGCGGTCGTCGTCTCCGAGGAGACCGGCCAGATCGCCGTCTCCCACAACGGCCGCCTCATCCGCAACCTTGACCAAGACCGCCTCCGCGTCGTCCTCCGCACCTTGCTCCGCCTCGACGTCGATGACGCGTCCCGCCAAGGCAAGGTCGCCGGTGTCCTTCAGCGCCTCGGCGTCGCAGAGACCCCCGCCAAGCCACCCACGACTCCCGCGGTCGTCCCCGACATCGACACCCAGAAGACCGCCTCATGAGGCCTTCTGCATCTGCCGACAACACCGCGCGCCGGGGACCGCGCTCCTCGCTCCCTCGGCTCCTGTTCTCGTTGCTCCTCGCGGTGCTGCTCTGGGCATGGGTCACCACCCAGCGCGACCCCACCCAAGAGCGCATCATCTCCTCGCTCCCGATCGCCGCGCCGGAACTTCCCGCGCCCTTGCAGATCGCCGGCGAACTCGGATCCGTCACCATCCGTGTCGCCGGTCCGCGCTCGCAAGTGGATGCGATCTCGCGCGCGGAACTCGAACCGGAACTCGACCTTTCCGGCATCACCGCCCCCGGCGATTACCAAGCGCCGGTCGTCGTGCCGCTGCCCGGTGCCGTCCGATTCATTGAGATCGATCCCGCCCGCCTCCCCATCGTGGTTGACGAGACCACCAGCCGCAACGTCACCTTGACGCTCCAACTCGAGCCGCCGACCGATGGCACCCGCCAGTTCGGTGCAGTGGTTCCCGAGTTCTCCGAGGTCACCGTCAGCGGTCCCAAGCGTCTCGTCGATCAGGTGGCGACGGTCGGGCTGCCGATCAGCATGGGCGAGCGCACCGCCGACTTCTCCGGCCAATTCGAACCGGTCGCGCTCTCCGGGGACGGGCAACCCATTCCCGAGGTCGACATCCGCCCGCGCCGCATCGTGGTCAGCG
>JAPOLF010000269.1 GCA_029977305.1 bacterium
ATTCATCTTCTTCTGCAATGATCCGGAGCAGATCCACTTCTCGTACCGTCGGTACCTCGAGAACAAGATGCGCGATGTCTTCGGGTTTGTGGGGACGCCGATCCGCATCAGCTTCCGCGGTCGCGAAGAGGAGAAGTAGCGATGTCGCCCGTCGCCGTCGGCGTGGCCACGGTGGTAGGGGCATTTCTCATCGGGGCCATCCCGTGGGGCTACCTGATCGGCAAATGGTTCGGCGGGGTGGACCTGCGGAACGTTGGCAGCGGCGGCACGGGTGCCACAAATGCGCTCCGCGCCGTTGGCCGCAAAGCGGCCATCGCCGTGCTCATCCTCGACATGGTGAAAGGTTTCCTGCCCGTCTTCCTCGCCATGCGATGGGGGGTGGGGGAGTGGTGGGTGGCGGCGGCCGCGGTAGCGGCTGTGCTCGGGCATTGCTTTTCACCCTTCATCGGGTTCAAGGGCGGGAAAGGGGTGGCGACCGGCGCCGGAGCGGCGATCGCCCTCTCCCCGTGGTTTCTGCTCGCCTTGCCCGTGGTGGTGATCGTGGTTGCGGTCACGCGGTATGTGTCGCTGGGATCAATCCTGGGGACGCTTGCCGCTTCGATCATCGGAATCGTGCTGGCGATGCGCGGCATGGCGCCATGGTCAGTACCGGTCGCGGTGATGGCGATGTCGGCGATCATCATCTACCAACACCGCAGCAACATTGAACGCCTGCGCACCGGCACGGAGCGCAAGTTCGGACAGAAACTCGCTCCGACGTCCTAGCGCCCGTATCCGCGCGGGTTGCGCTGCATCCACTCCCACGCCGACGACACCATCTCATCGATCGTCGAATGACGCGGTTCCCAGCCGAGCACGTCGTGCGCTTTCCTTGCATCGGCGACCAACATCGGTGGGTCACCCTCACGGCGGGGTTCTTCCCGCACGCGCAATGACCGCTTGGTCACCCGCTCGACAGCATGCACCAACTCGCGGACCGATACCCCCGCCCGCGTGCCGATGTTCACTGCCCCAAGGGTGTCGTGCAGGCGATCCAGCGCGGCGATGTGCGCGGCGGCGAGATCGACAACGTGCACATAGTCACGGACCGCGGTCCCGTCGGGAGTGGGGTAGTCAGTGCCGTAGATGGCGAAGGCGTCACGTTGCCCGAGCGCGACTTGCAGCGCCACCGGGACGACGTGCGTCTCCGGATCGTGATCCTCTCCCAGCGTAGCCGTGGCCCCTGCCACATTGAAGTAGCGGAGCGCGGCATAGCGCAACCCGTGGGCATGAGATGCATCGGCCAGCATCTGCTCGACCATCAACTTGGACGCGCCATAGGGGTTGATCGGCTTGAGCGGCGCATCCTCAGGCACAGGAGAAGTCTCGGGCGTGCCGTACACCGCTGCGGTGGAGGAAAAGACGAACCGATCCACGCTGGCATCAACTGCGGCTTGCAGGACGTTGGTGCTTCCCCCGACATTGATCCCGTAATAGAGGAGGGGCTCCCGCACGGACTCTGGCACCAGGGTCGCGCCGGCGAAGTGGATGACCGCGTCGGGTTCCACCTCACCCATGATGCGAGTGACCGCGGCAGGGTCACGGAGGTCAGCCTCGATGAACGTCGCATCCGGGTCCAACGCTGCACGATGGCCCCGCCAGAGGCTGTCGAGGACGGTCACCTCGTCGCCCCGCGCCACAAGGGCGGCCACGGTGACGCTCCCGATGTACCCGGCTCCCCCAGTGACCAATACCCGCACCATGACCCCCGAACTACGTGCCTGCCGCCCATGCACCGAGCGCACAGCCTGTGCCATGACGGCAAATCCCGGATGCCCCCCATGGTACACTCCCGACGTTATCCGCGAATTCCTGCGGTTTTCCGGGGTGATGAGGAGTGCATCGATGGTCTCGCTGACGACGCACCGCATTTCCGATCGTGCCGTGGCCGACGCCATCGCGAAGGAGGAACGGCGCCAACACGATGGCATCGAGTTGATTGCCTCGGAGAACTTCGTCAGTGCTGATGTCCTTGCCACGGTCGGCAGCGTGTTGACCAACAAATACGCCGAGGGCTACCCGGGAAAGCGCTACTACGGCGGGTGCGAGTTCGTCGACGAAGTGGAGACGTTGGCGATCGAGCGGGCGAAAGAACTCTTCGGTGCCGGCCATGCCAACGTCCAACCGCACTCCGGGGCCAATGCCAACATGGCTGCGTTCCTTGCGCTGATGGAGCCGGGCGACCGCATCCTCGGCTTGAGTCTCAGCGAAGGTGGACACCTCACCCATGGCCATGCCGTGAATTTTTCCGGCCGCCTCTTCGAACCTCACTTTTATGGGGTGGATCAGGTGACAGGATTGCTCGACTACGATCACATCCTCGCGCGGGCGAAAGAGGTGCGGCCCAAGGCGATCATCTCAGGCGCGAGCGCGTACAGCCGACAGATCGACTTCGCGAAGTTCCGCCAGATCGCCGATGAGGTAGGGGCGCTGCTCTACGCGGACGTTGCCCATCCCGCCGGGCTCATCGCCGCAGGGCTCCATCCGAGCCCGATCGGCCACGCCCACATCACCACCACCACGACCCACAAGACGCTGCGCGGTCCCCGTGGCGCGATGGTGCTGTGCGACGCCGGGTACGCCGACCCCCTCGACCGGGCGATATTTCCCGGGCTTCAGGGCGGGCCCCACGATCACACCACCGCGGCGATCGCCGTTGCCCTTGCCGAAGCCGCGCGGCCGGAGTTCGCGGAGTATG
>JAPOLF010000026.1 GCA_029977305.1 bacterium
CACGCCGCCAGTGTGATCTGCCCACCTGCCCGAGCCTCTGGTTCGCGGGCTATCGGTTTATGTACCCGGCGTATGCGGGTGGGGAGGTGCTTGGCTAGCGACAGAGCGCACCACACCAGCAGACGTCGGCACCGAGGCACCCGCCTCGGTTTTTTGTTGCCCGGCGACTGTTCGGGTGACCGCAATCGTCCACCGAAGAAGGAGTCCGACATGATCATCACGATGGCACTGACCGCACCGGTCTCGACCACGACCACGTTGCTCGATATCGCAGCCAGTCTCGGGCTCGAGGCGCGCAAGACCGACGACGGCGCCGGGGCCGATGTGGTCGTCGTTGCCGGCTCGATCCCCCGCGGCGAACTCGACCTCCCCGGCATCGTGGAGGTGAAGGAGAAGCATCCCGCCTTCATGCTCGGTAGCCGGGAGGCGCGGCCGCGGGTCCGCACCATTGTGCGGGTCGGGGATGTGGAAATCGGCGCCGGCACCCCGATCGTGATGGCCGGCCCGTGCGTGGTGGAGGATCGCGACGAATTGATCGAGATCGCCCACGCGGTCAAGCAGGCCGGGGCATCGATCCTGCGCGGTGGGGCGTTCAAGCCGCGCACGTCGCCCTACGCGTTCCAAGGGTTGGGCGAGCGCGGCCTGCAGCACCTCGCCGACGCGCGAGAGGCGACCGGACTGCCGGTCGTCACCGAGGTGATGGAGCCGGACCAGGTCGAGATGGTGGCGCACTACGCGGACATGCTCCAGATCGGGGCCCGAAACATGGCGAACTTCAACCTCCTCAAGCGGGCGGGCATGGTTCGCACACCAGTGCTGCTCAAGCGCGGCTTCTCCGCCACCATGGATGAGTGGCTGATGAGCGCCGAGTACCTGCTGGCGGCCGGCAATCCCAACGTGGTGCTCTGCGAGCGCGGCATCCGCGGGTTCGATCCGGCCTTCCGATTCAACCTCGATCTCAACGCGGTGCCGCACGTGAAGCAAGTGAGCCACCTGCCGATCATCGTCGATCCGAGCCACGGGACAGGGCGCCGATCGCTGGTCGGGCGGATGGCACTGGCGGGGATCGCCGCCGGGGCGGATGGCGTCATCATCGAGGCCCATCCCCGGCCGGAGAGCGCGCTGGTCGATGGCAACCAGACCATCACCCCGGAGGAACTGCGCAAACTGACCCGCCAGTGCGAGGCGGTCGCATCGCTGCTCGCCTACACCGATGCGCCGCTGTCGATGGTCGCGGGGGATTAGCTGTTGTCAGGGCCTCCCTCGGATGCATCTCCGTCGGATAGGATGTGCGGAGTAGCAAGCGTCGAATCTGGCAGGTGTGGAGATCCGCATGACTTGGCAATTCACCATCGTGGATGTCTATACCGAGCGGCCGCTCGCGGGGAACCAGCTCGCGGTCTTCCACGATGCGCAACTGATCCCCGAGCCGCTCCTGCTTCTGCTCGCGCGGGAAGTGGGCTTCGCCGAAACGGTTTTTCTCTATCCGCCCTCCCTCGATGGTGATGCGCGGGTACGCATTTTCTCGCCGAGCGCCGAACTGCCCTACGCCGGGCATCCGCTGGTCGGCGCGGCGGCGGTGCTGGGAGATGAGTCCGGCAAGACCGAGGTCCGTCTCGAAACCGCAGCCGGGACCATCCCGATCCAATTGATGCGTGATCGCGGGCACACCGTGGCGGTCCTGCGCCGACCGGTGCCGACTGTCTCGCCGTGGCGCAACCCTGAGCCGCTCC
The DNA here is from genome assembly GCA_029977305.1 of bacterium. Lineage (GTDB taxonomy): Bacteria > Chloroflexota > Chloroflexia > Thermomicrobiales > UBA6265 > CADCWF01. The sequence goes on from JAPOLF010000026.1 coordinate 1,734, forward strand.
TTGCGGCACTCGGACTCACCGCATCGACGCTGCCGATCGAGCTCTACGATGCGGGGTTGCAGATGGTGTACGTGGGTGTCGAGAGCCGTGATGTGCTCCGTGAGATGCATCCGGATTTCTGGGCGCTGGGGAAGGTCATGCAGGAACGCGGCATCACCAACGTGGGGGTCAACGTCTTCGCCGGCCACGATGAGGGCTGGAAGCTTCGCATGTTCTTCGTGACCCGCAACGTGGTCGAGGATCCAGGTTCTGGGTCTGCCGTCGGCCCGCTCGCGGTGCATCTGGTGCGGCACGGCAAGGCGGAAACCGGGGTCGAACTCGACATCCGGCAAGGCGCGGAGATCGGCCGTCCGAGCGTGCTCCACGCCACGGTCTTCGGCCAACCCGACCGCATCGAGCGGGTGGAGGTCGCGGGTGGGACGCAGATCGTCGGCCGCGGCGAGTTCTTCGAGTCCGTCCTCAGCACCTTGCTCGAGCCCGGGTCGCCCGTCCTGCGTCCCTGACGCAGCGGAGACGTGTCGGTGATCTCGTGGTGACGCCTCCTTTCGATTCCCGTGCGGCTTCCGCTCCGGCCGTGATCGGCACGGCAGGGCATGTCGATCATGGGAAGTCCACCCTCGTCAAAGCGCTGACCGGGATCGATCCCGACCGCCTCGCAGAAGAGCAAGCGCGGGCGATGACGATCGATCTCGGGTTCGCGTGGCTGACGCTCCCGAGCGGACGGCAGGTGAGTCTGGTCGATGTCCCCGGTCACGAGCGGTTCATCAAGAATATGCTGGCGGGCGTCGGGGGCATCGACATCGCCATGCTGGTGATCGCCGCCGATGAAGGGTGCATGCCCCAGACCGACGAGCACCTGGCGATCATCGATCTCCTCCAGATTCCTGCTGGGCTGATCGTCCTCACCAAGGCGGACCTGGTCGATGCGGAGTGGCTCGACTTGATGATGCTCGAGGTGCGGGACCGGGTCGCGAAGAGCATCCTCAGGGATGCGCCCATCATCCCGGTGTCGGCGATCACCGGTCTCGGCATGGACACCCTCCGATCGACGCTCGACGACCTCGCGGCAGCCCTTCCGGCACGGCACGTCGGGACGCGACCGCGTTTGCCGATTGACCGCGCATTCTCCATCGCGGGATTCGGCACAGTGGTCACCGGCACGCTCCTCGGCGGTTCGATCGCGGTCGGCGATGCGCTGCGCCTCGAACCCTCGGGGCTCGACGTGCGCGTGCGGGGGTTGCAGTCCCATCAGCGACGCACCGAAAACGCCGTTCCCGGCACGCGCGTGGCGGTCAATGTGGTCGGTGCGACGGTGGAGGATGTCCATCGAGGCGATGTTCTCGCCCCTAAGGGGCTGCTCTCCCCATCAACCCGGATCGATGTCTTGCTGCGCATGCTTGACGACGCACCGGTAACCCTGAAACAGAATGATCCAGTCGATCTCTTCGTGGGCTCCGCCGAGGTCTCCGCCCACGCAACGCTGCTCGACCAACCTGAACTCCCGCCCGGCGCGACCGGTTGGGTGCAACTTCGCCTTGATGCGCCGGTGGCCGTGCTCGCGGGGGATCGCTTCATCGTGCGACGGCCCTCGCCGAGCACCACCATCGGCGGCGGCAGCGTGATCGATCCCCACCCGACACGGCACCGCCGGTTCCGGCCCGAGGTGATCGCCGCCCTCGAGACGCGAGCGCAAGGCACCCCCGAAGATCTGGTGCGCCAACTGCTCGAAGCCTCCCCGATGGAACGCCGGCACGTCGCTGCCGCATTGCCAGCCCTCGATGCCGCAGATGCGGACGCCGCACTCGCATCATTGGTGGCCACGGGAGAGGTGCTGGTGCTGAACGCGGCAGCGGGGGACCAGCCCGCCGCTTGGGTGATCGGCTCGGGGCTCTGGCAAAATGTTGCGGCCGCGATCCACGACGAACTCGCGACATTCCACGGCGCCAACCCCAAACGGAAGGGCATGCCGAAAGAGGTGCTCCGTGGAAAACTGGTGGGCCTCCCGCCGCGCGCAATCGATGAAATCCTCCGGCACGCGGGTGACCAAGGCCTGATCGCCGACGACGGCAGCACGGTCCGGCTTCCGGAGTTCACCATTGTGCTCGATGCCGATCAGGCGACGAAGGCGGAAGCATTTGTCGCGGCGCTCAAGGCATCGCCCTATGCGCCACCAGCGCCGACAGATCTCGGCATCACGCCGGAGACGATGACGGTGTTGGAAGATGCCGGCCGGATCGTGCGGGTCGCCGACGCGATCGCCTACGACGCAGACACTTACGCGCGCATTATCAAGGGTGTGCTCGCGACGATCGCGCAGGATGGCACGCTCACCCTCGCTGCCTACCGTGATCAGTTCGCCACCAGTCGCAAGTACGCGCAGGCCACCTTGGAGTACCTTGACCAGCAACGCATCACCCGACGCGTCGGCGATGATCGCGTGCGCGGGGCCGCCGCCGCAAAATGGGAGGACGCATGACCGACACCCTGTTCGCCGCCGACCGTGTCCATCGCTTCATCTCACCGCACTATGACGACACCGCCCTCTCCTGCGGCGGGCTCGTCGCCGCACTGACCGCGAACGGCGTCCGCTCGGTGAGCGAAGTGGTCTTCGGTGACGAACCAGACCCCGCTGCCCCGATGACCGATTTCGCCGCCGGAATGCATGCGGATTGGGGCCTTACGGCGGAGCAGGTCATCGCCAGCCGCCGCGCCGAGGAAGCCGGCGCCGCCGCGCATCTCGGATTCCAGCGCGCCAATCTCCCCTTCCTCGATGCCATCTACCGGCAGGACTATTACGTCTCAGACGCCCTCCTCTTCGGCACTCCAAGCCAGCATGAATCAGCGCTGCCGTCGCAGATCGCGCAGAGCCTCGGCCTGCCGGCCGCAGCGTCGGAGGACGTGCGCATCTACGTGCCACTCGCCGTGGGCAACCACGTCGACCACCAGCACGCCTTCCTGACCGGGGTGGCGCTCGCCCGTGCGGGCTGGAGCGTGCGGTTCTACGAGGATCTCCCCTACGCGCTCATGGACGGGGCCTTCGATCGCCGGATGCATGACATCCGCGCCGAAGGCATCACGTTGGAGATCGGCGAGGTGGTTGACGTGGCGCCGTGGTGGGACAAGAAGATCGACGCGATCTTCGCCTACCCCTCGCAGCTCGAGACGATCTTCCGACATTACGTCGGGGTGGGTACAACCCGGGCCGAGGTTTCCGGCGTACTTCGCACCTATGCCGAGACAGTTGGCAACGGCATTCCATCGGAGCGCTACTGGCGCCTTGCTGGGGCTGCAAACTAAGACGCCACCGGACTCGGATTGTCCGAGACCGGTGGCGCGCTACACCCATGTGCGTGCTGTCGTCTAGCGATAGACCCGCAGCACGATGTCGGTCGGCTTCATCCCGTTGGTCTTCACCAGATCCTGCGGGCAGGCGGACACCGCCACCCGCATCGGCATCAATGCCTTGACGAGGACATAGTCCCCGGCGGTGGACAGCGGCTCGCGGATGTCGAGCTCGCCGCGCTGCTTGATGCCGACGTTCATGAACCAGTTGACCGGGGACGGAACAGCATCCGGAGTGACTCCGAAATCCGCCAACGCCTCGGCCAGTGCCTCGCGGCAATTCGCGTGGCCCGGGGACCCGAGTTTCTCGTAACGGATCGGATCGCAGCAGGCGTACATCATGTCGTGGCGACCGACGGTGTCCTCGACCACGTCGAGCATCGGGCGACGTCGGTTGCTCCAGAACTGCTTGCCCTGCACGAGCATCACGTTGTCATTCGCGGACCGCGAGACGGTGGTCGATCCGTGCTCGGCCGCATCCTCGAGGCCGAAGGCGACGAAATCCGCCACCTGCTTGCCATCCACATCCACAATCTGGAGGTACTCACCCTCGCGAAGCGTCAGCGCCTCGGCGTGCCCCGGCCGGATCCGCCGCTGGGTCGTCAGTACTCGGTCCTTCAGCGCCTCGCTCACACGCCAGCCTCCTTCAACGTGATCTCGTGTTCAGTGATCGGTCGTTCATCTCCCCGAGGCCCAACGTCGGAACTCCTCCGCTGCGTCCCACGGTCCCGTGTACCATACCGCGACGAGCACGGCGGTGCCCACCGCCGCACCAGGAGGTTGGTGGCATGGCGACCTGTCCCGCATGCGCAGTGCCTGTCCGGACAGGGGCGAAGTTCTGCACCTCGTGCGGCACGAGCCTTATCCTGCCGACACCGGAACCCGAAGCCCCCGCGGTTGAGGCGGCCGCCGAGGCGTGGCCAGTGATTGCCCCACAGTGGCCGGTGGCCGATCAGTGGCCTTCGACTTCTGACGAAGCGCCGTCGTTCCCCGATGCGCAATTTCGTCCACCAACCGACTCCGGACCCGGTGCGGTGGAGCCGATCCCTGCTCCTTCCGAGCCGCGCACCGCGGCCTCCGATCCGGTCCTCCGATCCTGGCTCGCTGGTCTCGCCAGCACGGAAGAAGTGGTGCCCCCGACGATCGCCGCCGCAGCGCCTGCCACTGCCGACCTTGACCGCGCGGTGGCACTGCTCGATGAGTTGCGCGCGCTGCTCCCTCTCCTGACCCACGATGGTTCCAATGCCAATTCCGACGCGCTCGCGCTTCTCGTCGGCGCATCAGCCATCGCCGAGGACGACCTCAACGCCATCGAGATGGCAACGCAACGGGTGCTCGCCGACGCCGTGAGCGATGGCGACGCCACCGTGCTCACCGGCCTGGCGAGGACGGTGCTCCAACTCGTGGAGGCGCAACGAACCGTCCAGGCAGCGATGCGCGACGCGGCTGCAATGCTCCGGAGCGACCGTTCCTAGACCAACGTCTTGGCGCCGATCGCCCCGTGGCAGTGCTTGTACTTCTTGCCGCTTCCGCACGGGCAGGGGTCGTTCGGGCCGACCTTCTTGGCCTTCTTGGTCGGCGCAGCGGAGGCACCGTCGACGTCTGGTGCGGCAACCGCCTCGCCCTGCTCGTCCGTGACAGCAGTGCGGACCGGCTGCTGCGCCACCTGCGGCTTGACCCGGTAGATGGTGTGCGCGACGTCGTGCGAGATGCTCGTCTGCATCTCCTGGAAGAGACGATACCCCTCGGACTTGTACACGACGAGCGGATCCTTCTGCCCATAGGCCTGCAATCCGACGCCCTCGCGCAGCTCGTCCATGTCGGTGAGGTGCTCGACCCAGAGCTTGTCGACGATGGTGAGCATCACGTGGCGCTCGACCTTGCGCATGATCTCCGGCCCGAATTGCGCCTCGACTTCCTCGTAGCAGGAGCTGGCATCGGTGATCAGGAACTGCACCAGGTCTTCCTTGTCGCCGAGGTGCTCATCGATGTCCTCGACGGTGATCTTCGTCATCGGCACCAGCGCCCGGTAGGACTCGAGCATCGCCTCGGGATCGGACTCCGTGTCGCGGCCATCGCCTAGGTGCGCCGTGACGATGTACTCGATCTGCGCCTCGATCATCGCCCAGATGCGGTCCTGCATGTCATCGCCGTGGACGATCTTGTGCCGGTCCCGATAGATGACCTCGCGATGCCGATTCATCACGTCGTCGTACTGGACGACGTGCTTGCGCATGTCGAAGTTGTGCCCTTCGACCTTCACCTGCGCGTTCTCGATGGACTTGGAAATGATCCCGTGTTCGATCGGGACATCCTCCTCCATGCCGAGCTTTTCCATCATCCCGCCGATGCGATCTGATCCGAAGCGGCGCATCAGCTCGTCCTCGAGGCTCACGTAGAACTGCGACGACCCCGGATCGCCCTGACGTCCGGCACGACCGCGCAACTGATTGTCGATGCGCCGGGATTCATGCCGCTCGGTGCCGATGATGTGCAGTCCGCCGGCTTCCTTCACCCCGGGACCGAGCACGATGTCGGTGCCGCGGCCCGCCATGTTGGTGGCGATCGTCACCGTCGCCGGCTGCCCTGCGAGGGCAACGATCGCCGCCTCCCGCTCATGCTGCTTCGCGTTCAACACTTGGTGAGGGATGTTCCGCGCATCGAGCAATTTGCTCAGACGCTCGCTGGCATCGATGCTCGCCGTGCCGACCAGCACCGGTCGCCCGAGCGCACGCTTCTGCTCGATGTCAGCGACCACTGCGTGGAACTTCCCACGCTCGTTCTTGAACACCAGGTCGCCGGAGTCGTCGCGGACGACCGGCTTGTTGGTGGGGATGTTCACCACGTCGAGCGAGTAGATCCGGCGGAACTCCTCGGCCTCGGTCTTGGCGGTCCCGGTCATGCCGGCCAGTTTCTCGTACATGCGGAAGTAGTTTTGGAAGGTGATGGTGGCGAGCGTGACGTTCTGTCGCCGGACGCGTACTCCCTCCTTCGCCTCGATCGCCTGATGGAGGCCCTCCGAGTAACGACGACCGATCATCATGCGCCCGGTGAACTCGTCGACGATGATCACCTCACCGTCGCGCACGATGTAGTCCTTGTCGCGTTGGTAGTTCGCCTGTGCACGCATCGCCTGCTCGAGGTAGTGCGTGAGTTCGATGTACCGCTCGTCATAGATCGACTCGCCGTCTGGGATCTGGATCAACTGCTCGACGCGGTCGATGCCGTCCTCGGTGAGCGTCACGCTCTTGTGCTTCTCGTCAACCTCGAAGTCCTTGCCCGCGCGCAGCTGCTTCACAACCTGCGCAAACTGGTAGTACCGATCCGTCGCCTGCTCCGCGGGCCCCGAGATGATCAGCGGCGTTCGCGCCTCGTCGATCAGGATGTTGTCCACTTCGTCGACGATCGCGTAGACGAGTTCCCGCTGCACCATTCGCTCGGGGGTGGTCACCATGTTGTCGCGGAGATAGTCGAAGCCGAACTCATTGTTGGTGCCGTAGGTGATGTCGGAGTAGTACGCCTCGCGCCGGGTGATCGGCCGCAGGTGGAGCAGGCGCTCATCCTCGCTCTGCCACTCCGGGTCGTACTGGAATGCCGACTCGTGCTGGATGCATGCCACCGAGAGCCCGAGCGCGTGGTAGACCTTGCCCATCCATTGCGCATCGCGCTTGGCGAGGTAGTCGTTCACCGTCACCACATGGACGCCACGACCGGTGAAGGCATTGAGAGCCACCGCGAGCGTGGCGGTGAGCGTCTTCCCCTCGCCGGTCCGCATCTCCGCGATCCGGCCGCTGTTCAAGACCGCACCGCCGACCAATTGCACGTCATAGTGCCGCTGCCCGAGGCGGCGCTTGGCGACCTCGCGGGTCAGTGCGAACGACTCCGGCAGCATCTTGTCCAGCGACTCGCCACCCGTCGCGCGGGCGCGAAGGGCGTTGCCCAGTTCCAGCAATTGGTCGTCGCTGAGAGCCTCCATCTTCGGCTCGAAGGCATTGACCTCGGGCACGACGGCTTGGAACGGCTTGACCGAGACCTCGTTCGGGTCGCCAAAGAACTTCGTCAGGAGTTTGCGCATGGGTGGCCTTCAATTGACCGCCCCGGCGGAATGCCGAGTCGGGATACGGTGTCACACCAGCCAAGTATACGGATCAGGCACCGACCGGACGAGGCGAACCCCCCCGTGCCTAGCGGTCCGCCGGATCGGCCCATTTCGGGGTTGCCGATGGCTTCCAGTCCCGCAATCGCTGAATGGCGACAGCCGGATCCGTCTCGTGCAACAAGAGGCTCCGATGGCGCTCCAACACGAACCCCTCTTGCGTCGCATGGTCGGCCATGGCCAACAGGGGCAACCAGTAGCCGGCGGTGTCGAGCAGCATGCAGGGCTTGCCGTGATACCCCAGCTGAGACCACGTGAGCACCTCGAAGAACTCCTCCATTGTCCCGAATCCCCCCGGAAGGGCGATGAACGCATCGGCGAGATCGGCCATGCGGGCCTTCCGCGCGTGCATCGAAGGCACGATCTCCAAACGGGTCAGGCTCTGATGGCCGAGTTCCCGCTCGTTCAGGGCGTCGGGCATCACCCCGATCACGGTGCCACCCTCGGCGATCGCCGCATCAGCGCAGATGCCCATCAGCCCGACCTTGCCGCCACCGAACACGAGCTCGAGGCCGTGGCCGGCGATCGCCCGCCCGAGCGCGACCGCCAATGCGGCATACTCCGGCCGCGTCCCGACCCGCGAACCGGTGAACACCGCAATTGCCTTCATGTCGCCTCCACCTGCTCGCGCTATTCTCCCGCAATGGGAGCGAATCCGGATTTTGCCAACCGCGTCTATGCCGTCGTCACCCGCATCCCGCGAGGGAAGGTGACCACCTATGGGCGCATCGCGCAATCACTGGGCGAACCACGGGCCGCACGTATGGTCGGCTGGGCCCTCAACGCCGCCCCGAGCGAGGACATCCCCTGCCATCGGGTGGTCAATCGCAACGGCAACCTCACCGGGCAATGGCATTTCGGCCATCCGGAAGTGATGCGCCTGATGCTCCGCCGCGAGGGCGTCCCGTTCCTCGAGGATGATCGCGTCGATCTCGCCGCCTGCCTCTGGGATCCGAACGACCACCTGAACGACGTCTGAATCCTCATGCGGCGGCGCATGCGGCTATGCTTGCCGCAAGGGGTCTCGCCGACAGCGGGGATGCAGGCATGGACGTGAGAACGAATCGTCGATCACTCATGATCGGTTCGGCACTTGCCGCCCTCACCGGGCTCGGCGTTTGCCGGGCACCAATCGTGGAAGCGGCCGCCGGAGACGATCCCCTGCCTTCATGGAATCCGGGACCGGTCAAGGACTCCATCATCGCGTTCGTCACCGCCGTCACCGACCCATCCAGCCCCCGATTCGTGCCGGTGGCTGAGCGCCTTGCCGCTTTCGACATCGACGGCACGCTTTGGGTTGAACGGCCAACCTACGTCGATCTCGCCTTCGCAGAGGCGCGCGGCCGCGCTCGCATGGAACTCGATCCGGAGTTGGCCCAGATCGAGCCATGGAAGAGCCTCGCCGAGATGGACGAGGGGATGCGCACGTCGTTGCCCGAGGAGGCGGTCACCGGATTGGTCGTGGATGCCTTCCGCGGTGAATCGCCGGACACGTTCCAGTTCTTCCCCCGCGAGTGGCTAAACACCGCGATGAATCCCCCCCTGAATCGCCGCAGCCTCGATCTCAGCTACCAGCCGATGCAGGAACTCCTCTCCTACCTCCGCGCCAATGAGTTCGACCTCGCCGTGGCGTCTGCCGGCGACATCGAGTTCCTCCGCGTCTATGTCGAGCAGCTCTTCGGCATCCCGAAGGAGTTCACCATCGGCACACAAGTTGATCTTGATGTGCGCACCGTTGGCAACAGTGTGTCACTGGTGCGCGGTGGTGAGATCGCCATGGGCATCTGGGGCGACAACAAACCAATCGCCATCCGCCTCCACACCGGCCGCCGCCCGATTTTCGCGTTCGGCAATGCCGACGGCGACCTCCCGATGCTGCGCAATGCCATGCTCAACGGTCAGGGGATGGCGTACTTCATCGATCACGATGATCCCGAGCGGGAATTCCTCGACAAGCGCGAGGGCAAAACGTCGAACGAAGGATTGCGAGATTACGGCATCACCGTCGTCAGCATGAAGGACGACTGGGCGACCGTGTTCTCCGACGAACCCGGACCGGATCTTTTCGCCACGGACTAGCGGGGGGACGTTCGCGCCTCGTCCACCGCTCGACGCAAGTCTCGCGCCGCTTGTTCAGGATCCTCGTGCTTGTGGATGGCACCGATCACCGCGACCCCTACCGCCCCGGCTCGGATCACCGATGGCGCCGTCTCGAGACTGATGCCGCCGATCCCCACGGTCGGCACATCGACCGCCGCCGCCTTGATGGCCAACCCGTCCAACCCGATCGGCGACCCTGCGTCACCCTTTGAACCGGTGGCGAAGACGGGGCCGATCCCCGCGTAGTCGGCACCGAGGCGTCGCGTCGCACGCACATCATCCATGGTGTCCGGCGAGAACCCGATGATGAATCCCGGCGGTGTCATCGACCGCGTGATGTCGATCGGCAGATCACCGACCCCGAGGTGCACCCCGTCGGCGTTGCTCGCGATAGCGACATCGACGCGGTCATTGACGATGAACAGCGCGTCGAACTCCTCACAGATCCGCTTCAGCGCCATGCTCAGCCGCCACAGATCGTAGCCCTCGTGCGTCTTCGATCGAAGCTGCACGCACGTCACCCCACCCGCCAACGCCGCTTGCACGTCATCGAGCAGATCCCGCGAGGTGGCATCCGGATCGGCGACCAAGTAGAGCGCGAGCCGATCAGCGAGGTCCTCAGCCGATCGCCCGCTGGGGAGGAGGACGTCGCTCATGACCACAACTTCCAGAAGTGGTTCACCGGAGAATGGCCCTCGCCGATGGCGTAACTGTGGCGCAGCGCCTCGGTGAGATAGCGTTTCGCCTCCACGATCGCGGTCAGCGGGTCTTGGCCCTTGGCCAACCCGGCGGTGATCGCGGCCGAGAAGGTGCACCCTGTGCCATGCGTGTTGGTCGTGTCGATCCGCTCCGCCGCAAGTTCGTGGAAAGCGGTGCCATCCCAGATCACATCAATCGGCTCACCCGGGAGATGACCGCCCTTGACCACCACCACCTTCGGCCCGAGCGCCCCGATCGCCTTGGCGGCTTCGCGCGCCTCCTCGAGCGAGGTGATCGGTCGCCCCGACAGCACCTCAGCCTCGGGAACATTGGGGGTGACCACTTCGGCCAGTGGCAGCAGGTCACGTTTCACCGCCGTGACGGCATTGGGATTCAGCAGGTGATCGCCGCTTTTCGCCACCATCACCGGGTCCACGACCAACCGCGGTCCCCACGCCTCCATCCGGTCCGCGACGCAATCCACGATCGCCGCCGAGGAGAGCATCCCGGTCTTCGCGGCGACTGCCCCGATGTCTTCGATCGTGACATCGATCTGGGCGATCACGACCTCCTCCGGCACCTCGGCAATCGCGAAGACGCCGCGCGTGCTCTGGGCGGTCACCGCGGTGATGACGGAGGTCCCGTACACCCCGAAGGCGGCGAACGTCTTCAAGTCGGCCTGAATCCCGGCACCAGCACCGGAGTCCGATCCCGCTATGGTCATCGCTTTCGGAATGGCAGTCATCTCGAACCTTGCGTGTGATCGATCGATCCGTCGGAGCACGAGCCTACCATGCAGCACTGGCCACGCCGGAATCAGACACGAAGCCGCCCTCCCTCCGGATCGTACAACGGGTCCTGCGTGATGGTGGCGTCGTGGAGTCGCCCGAAATACGCAATCGCGGCATGACCGCCCGGAGCGGACAACTCTAGCGGCAGGTAGGCATACGCGACACTGGACGCGACCGATGGGCAGTATCCGGCGCTGGTCACGTAGCCGACTGCCCGACCATCCACGAACACCGGTTCCTTCCCCATCACCACGACCGACGGATCATCGAGGACGAGGCATCGCAAGACCGCTCGCGGTCGCCGTTCACGTGCCGCGAGCGCCGCCTCCCGTCCGAGGAACTCGCCCTTGTTCGCCTTCACCGCGAACCCGAGTCCCGCCTCCCACGGGTCGCGCTCGGTGTCCATGTCGACCCCCCACAGGCGATACCCCTTCTCGATGCGGAGGGTGTCGAATGCGGCGCGTCCCCCCGCGATGATGCCGTGCGCCTGACCGGCATCCCAGAGCAACCGCCACAGGCGAGCACCGTACTCCGGCGTCGTGTAGATCTCCCAGCCGAGTTCACCGACGTAGCTCACCCGCATCGCAGTCACCGGCACCTCGCCGATCGCGCGTTGCCGTGCCGTGTAGTACGGGAACCCCTCGTTCGACCAATCGTCTTCGCTCAGCGCTTGCACCACGGCGCGCGCCTTGGGGCCCCAGATGCCGACGCAGCACACCCCGCTGGTGACATCCTGTATCGCCACAGTGCCGTCTGCAGGCGCGTGCGCCCGCAGCCAGACGAGATCGAGCGGGCCGTTTGCGCCGATCCGGAACCGATCCGCCGCAAGGCGGGCGATCGTCACGTCGGAACGCACCCCGCCCGCGGCATCGAGCATCAATGCGTAGGTGATGCTGCCGACGCCGCGGTCCACATTGCCGGTCACCATCCGCTGCAGAAAGGCTGCCGCACCCGGGCCTGACACGTCGATTTTCGGCAGCGGTGACATGTCGAAGAGCGCCACCCCATCCCGCGTCGCGAGGTGCTCCGCGTGAGCGATCGGTGACCACCACTCGGCGTTCCAGCCGCTTCGCACTGGTGCCGGATAACGCGCGAGCAACTCGCGGTTCGCCTCGTACCAGCGGGGCTGCTCCCACCCCCGCCCCTCGAAGAAGACTGCGCCGAGCGCCTGCTGTTGGGCATGGAACGGGGTGGTGCGGAGCGGGCGCGGACGCTCCATTGGTTGCAACGGGTGAATGACGTCGTAGACCTCGCGGTACTGCTGGGCTCCGCGCTCGCGAATGTATGCGGGTGTTGACGCATGGGGTTCGAACCGGTTCAGGTCGCAGTCGCGCATGTCCTCCCGCGGACGGCCGTCGGTCATCCATTCGGCCACCGCCCGTGCCGCGCCCGCGGAGTGGGTGATCCAGATCGCCTGGGCGCTCCAGAACCCCTTCAGGTACTGGCTCTCCCCGAGCAGCGGGTAGGAGTCGGGCGTGAAGGAGAACATCCCGTTGAACGCCTCTCCGAAGCGCGCCTCGGCAAGGAATGGGAGGAGGCGCACCGCGTCGTCCCACGCTGGGGCGAAAACGTCCGCCGTGAAGGCGTTCGAGGCTGGCATGTCGTCGGGATCACCGTGGCGTCGAATGTCTTGGGAGCGCACCAGCACCGGCTCGTGCGCGTACGACCCCACCGCGAAATGATCGCCGCGCTGGCGCATGTAGAGATCGCGATCCTGATGCCGGATCACCGGGATGGCGCATTCGGTCGTCGCACCGAGCCACGGGTCCATCGGCTCAGTCCAGATGAACTGGTGCTCCACCGCGACGAGTGGGATCGGCACCCCAGCCATCGCCCCAATGCTCGGTCCCCATATGCCACCGCATGCGAGCACTCGGTCGGTGGCGATCAGCTCATCACCGACACCGACCCCGGTGAC
>JAPOLF010000270.1 GCA_029977305.1 bacterium
GACGGCTTCGGCATCTACGGCCCGCTCGGCACCGACGGCGCGCCGCTGAGCAACAGCGACCTCGACGCCTGCCACGGCCACACCCACCGCATCACCTGGGACGGTCGCTCCAAGTCGCTCTACCACTACCACGCGACGATGGAATACCCGTACACCCTCGGCTGCTACGCCGGAACACCGGCGAACTAGCCGGCAGCGCTACTCGCCGAAGAAGAACGTCCAGCTGTCCAGCTCCGGTGGCACGATCCCCTGTTGCGTCAGGATCGTCTTGATCTCCTGCCGATGTTCCGTGGCATGGTTGATCGCCTGCGTCAGGAAGTGATTGGCGGGCCGGATCTTCCGAGTGCCGTCCTCGAGCACCTCCTCGAGATCCATCCCGGCTGGGATCGATGCTGCCAGCTCGACAAACGCCTGCCCGCTCGCATCCATTGAGGAGCGCACCGCCGAAAGCGGTTGCTGCACCGCATCGCCCTCCCAATCGTCCCACGAGAACGGCGCCCCGGTGAAGAATCGGAGATACCAAGCCTCCGCCCCGGCGAGATGCCAGAAGATCTGCCGGATCGTCCCGTACGTGCCGATGGTGGTGCGATCAAGCACCGCATCATCAAGAGCGATGCATGCATCAAATAGTCGCAGATTCGCCCAGTGGTTGTGCCGGAAGATGTCGGTGATCGGCAATGCGCTCATGAGGTGCTCCTCGCGATGGTTCGCTCCCAAACAAGTAACGGTGGAGCCTACCCCAACGCCGCCCGTGCCACCATCGCTTCCGCCGATTTGCCGCCAAGCCCCAACGCCCCGAGCCCCCGCGCCTGAGATCCCAGATCACGCCCAAGAGCGGCCGAAGCCAACGTCACCAGCGCATCCATCATCGGCGTCTCCACTCCGATTGCATCGCCGAGCGCCGCCCACGTCGCCACCCCATACGGGATGTCCTCCGTCAACCACCGCGTGTCCAGCTGCCCCGGCGCTCGCAGCGCCGTCAGCATCCGCGATCCATTGATCACCGCCCACAGGTCACCCGACTGCGGACCAAACCCCGCCGCCGCAAACGCTTCCGCCACCGGCGTCAGATCCATCCCCAATGCCATCCCCAGTGCCAGCCGCTACGCGTCCAGCGCTTCGATCGCCCGCACCACGCTCGGCGTCACCCCTTCATCGTAGAACCAGAACTCCCCGCGCGATCGCTCCAGCCGCCCCGCGTTCATCAACACCCCCGGCGGATGCACCACCGGATTCAGCGCCGACAATCCCGCCTCCAATACATGCGCATACGCCGCCGCCACGGGGAAGAACTCCCGGATCAGCGGCATCACCTCGTCGGTCTGCGTCGCTGGCCACACCCCGATCCCGAGCCGACCCACCGTCCCCCAGATCACCGCGTGATCGGGCCCGCTTTTCCGGCAGACATACGGCGCCGTGTCAGACTCCGCGAGGATCACCCCGCGCACCCCGTACCCATCCAGCGCCTGCGCCACTGCCAACGACCCCAGATTCCCGGGAAGCAATGCCCACACATGTCCGGGCCGCAGATGCGGTGCCAACTCCGCCACGAATGCCGCGTGCGCGTAACTCGGCACCGAGCAGAGCAGCACCTCCGACCACGCGCACGCCGTGGCAGCATCCGTGGTCACCTGCGCGATCCGCGCCGCGCCCGTCCGCGCCGCCCCCTCGAGCCGAATCGTCAGCGTCTCCCGAATCGGGTCCAGCGTGTGGGCGAATGCCGGGTGCTCCCAGATCAGCACCTCATGCCCGGCCAACGCCAGATTCGCCGCGATCGAGAACGCCGTGTTCCCGCCGCCCAGCACCGTCACCCGTGCCATCCCACAGCCTCCAGCCCCGTCACGGGCAGGTGATCTCGATCACCTGCGCCTGATTCGTCAACGTGAACGTCCCGATCAACTCCGCCGACCCGCTCATCGCGAGCCCGTACGGCGTGTTTGCCAACGAAACGGTCGTGATCGGCGTCGACGCCCCGGCCACCTTGTCCCACACCATCAACCGGCTCCCCGCGAGATCAGCCACGTGGAACACCCCGCGCTCGTCGTCGAGCACGATCGCGTTCGGTTGGAACGTGGTGGTGGACTCCGTCAGATAGGTCGACACGCTCCACGTCCCCGCACTCTTCGTGGCGGTCATGATCGTCGCGGTCAACCCGTTGTTCGCCACGGTGAACACCTTGCCATTCACATCCACCGCGACCCCGCGAACCGCGCCCACCCCGGCGATCACATCCGTGTGCGTCCAACTCGTGCCGTTGTGCTCCCAGATCGAAATCCGCTGCTCACCGGCATCCGCCGCGTAAAGCGTCGGCACTCCCGCCTGGACCCGATACGCCACGTCCCTGATCCCGGAGAACTGCGCTGGCCCGCTGCCCGCGGACCCGATCGATCCCACGATCACCGGCGTCGATGCCAACGACTGCACCATCGCCACCGTGTTGCTGTTTGCCTCCGCGACGAACAGCGTCTCCGCCCCCGACACCGTCCCCGCCGACATCCCCATCGGGTTGACCAACCCGTACACCGTGAAGGGCCCGCCGTCTGCCGTCCACGTGGACCCGGTTCGCGTGAACCGTGACAACGACATGCTCAGCTCATTCCCCACGAACAGCAGATCGGATGCCGTCACTGCCACCCCGAACGGCCCGCTCATGCTGCCACTCGTGATCGTCGCGGCCGCGTTGAGATCCTG
>JAPOLF010000271.1 GCA_029977305.1 bacterium
GATCATCGAGCGGGTGTTGCGCGATCAGTGCTTCCGGAAGGTCGTAGTCGAAATCACTGATGGCGAGATCACGAGATTCCTCGGGAAGGCTGTTCACCATGAGTCAGCCATCGACCCCGAACTCATCGAACAACGATGGTTGTCCAGCTGCCGATCCCTCGCTCGTCGCCGGCGGCGTCATCCCCAGGTGTCGGTAGGCATTCGCGGTTGCCACTCGGCCACGCGGGGTTCGCTGGAGGAAACCCAATTGGATGAGATAGGGTTCGTAGACATCCATGATCGTGTCGGTTTCCTCGCTGATCGCCGCGGCGAGGGTGTCGACGCCCACGGGTCCGCCAGAGAATTTGACGATGATGGCGTTGAGGATGCGGCGATCGACATCGTCCAAGCCCAACCCATCGACATCCAGCATGGCGAGCGCCCTGACCGCGATGTCCGGCGTGATGGACCCCTCGCCCCGCACCTCGGCGAAATCCCGCACCCGCCGAAGCAACCGATTCGCCACCCGCGGCGTGCCGCGCGATCTTGAAGCCACCGCGACGGCTCCCTCATCGGAAATCGGGACGGCGAGCACGCCAGCGGACCGAGTGACGATATCGACCATCGCCGGCAGTTCGTAGAAATCAAGGCGCAACACCGACCCGAAGCGGTCGCGCAATGGCCCCGTCAAGAGCGCGAGACGGGTGGTTGCGCCAACGAGGGTGAATCGCGGCAAATTGATGCGCATGGTTCGCGCCGCCGGCCCTTTGCCGAGGACGATATCAACCGCGAAATCCTCCATCGCCGAATAGAGGACCTCCTCCACCACACGATTCAGACGATGGATCTCGTCGATGAAGAGCACGTCCCCCTTTTTGAGGTTCGTGAGAATGGAGACCAGGTCGCCCGGCCGCTCGATGGCAGGCCCTGAGGTGACACGGAATCCGGCCCCCATCTCAGCGGCGACGATCGCTGCCAACGTCGTCTTGCCAAGCCCCGGCGGGCCGTAGAGCAGCAGATGATCCAGCGGTTCCTGCCGAGCGAGCGCAGCCTGGATGAAGATCTCCAAGCTGCCTTTGACGCGATCCTGCCCGATGTACTCCCCGAGTCGGCGCGGGCGCAGTGATCGCTCCAACGGGGCATCTTCCGCCCGAGATTTCGGGCTCACCATCCGCTGATCGGCTGCGTCACCACCGCTGTTCGTGCTCATGACCAGATCATACCCGATAGAACTGACAAATCCGAACGCGCGTTCTGCATCAAGGCCTCGATTGCGCCGCCGCTGCGACCGTGATCAACATGTTGGGAATTCCGCCCACGATGGGGTATGCCCTCCCACACACCGTGCACACCAATCGCTCTCCCTCTACGACCAGCGGCGCATGGTCGACAGGGCATCGAAGAAGCTTGAGAAGGTCGTCCATAGCGCTGGTGGTCGTTGGCTGCGGCTGATTCACGGTGTTCCTCCCATTGCTTCATGGCTACGGCTCGGGGGTTGCGCCAGGGGTGGCCTGGTCCGCCAATGCCGCCATCGCAATCGCAGCCTGCTCCGCCGAGACCGTTCCCGGGGCGGCATTTATCGCCTCCTGATAGGCCGCGGCAGCATCATCAGTCCGCTGGGGCAGCCAAAGGCGATAGGTCCCGCCGAGAAAGAACCAGGCGTCGACATCTGTGGGGTCATGGTCGACCAACCAACGCAGCTGCTCCTCAGCGATGGCGAGCTGCCGCGCATCGATCATGGCCATGCCATAGGCCCGGTGCGCCTCCACCTGGTCCGGGTTCAGCACGAGCGCCTGGGTGTATGCGGAGGCCGCATCGCTGTACTGCCCGCGCGTTGACAACAAGTTGCCAAGTGCAATCCACGCTCCGATGTCCTGAGGGTCAGATTGCAAACGAGCCCGGAGCGCGGTTTCGTACTCCGACGGTCCATCTACGATTGGTGGAGTTGGATTGCGCATCTCGGGCGACGTCGCATTGCCATCGAATGCGGGCACAATCAATGCGGCCAACATCGAGCATAGAATCAATCCGCCGATCCCGAGCGCTGCGAGCATCGGCAGCGAGAACGGGCGCTGTCGCGCCTGGGCGGGTCGGCGTTTCGATGGCCTGGCACGCGGCACCATGCGGCGGCGTCAGCTCCGCGTTCCGGACGGCGGGGCGTGCAGGATATCCACCGGGTCAGGGCGCTCCGGCATCGCAGGGACCACGTTCGGACGGATCGCGAAGTTGAACTTGGTGCGGAACGCTTCGTAGAAGTTGGTGCTGCCGAAGGTGACCAATCGGAAGCGATGCTCACCCTTGGTGACCCAAACCTCGTCTCCCTTCCGCATGGTGGAGCGCTCCGAACCATCGAGAATCAGCGTGGCGTCCCGATCATTGAGCAACTTGATCTTTATCTCGTCCCGTTCTGACGACACGAGCGGCGTGCGGATGGGTGAGTGACACGAGATCGGAACGATGGCGAAGCCGAGCACGCCAGCGGTGAGGATCGGTCCCCCGGCCGCCATGCAATACGCGGTGCTCCCATGCGGGGTGGAGACGATCAGGCCATCGCCCGGATAGGTGTTGACGAAGTGGCCACCGACATTCAGCTCGAGGTCGATCATCCGCGTCCCGGATCGGATCACGACATCATTGATCGCCCACCCCTGCGGGATGGACTCCTGATCGCGAACGAGCACCGCGTTGAGCGTCGAGCCCTCCTCAATCTG
>JAPOLF010000272.1 GCA_029977305.1 bacterium
TTGATGTGTAGCAATGTTGCAACTCGTTGCGATAGGCAGCAAGTGCGGCTGGGACAGGAGACGGTGCGATGAGCGGATTGCCGAAGCGGGTGGACACGGTCGTTGTCGGCGCGGGGACATGCGGCGTGGCGTTGGTTTCGCGCCTCCTCCAACAGAGTTCGCGCACCGTGTTGCTCGTCGAGGCGGGCCCCGACTGGGGTCCCTACTCCAGCGGCCGCTGGCCGGAGGCGGTGCTCGACCCCACGATCATGCCGACCGATCGCTGGCAGTGGGATTACGTCAGTGCGGCCTCCACCGGCACCCCCGGCCTCCCGCTCGAGCGCGGACGCATGATGGGCGGGAGTTCCTCGCACAATGGTTGCGCGGCGGTGTGGGGTCCGCGCCGCGATTGGGAGGAGTGGGCCGGGGCCGGGAATCCCGGCTGGTCCACGGCCGACATGGTGCCGCTGCTCGACGAAGCCGATCGCACGATGGAGGTGGCGCAGCCGCTGCGGGAGGAACTGACGCCGTGGCATCAGCGGGTGCTCGGCGCGGCGCCCAGTATCGGGTTGCCGGTGCTCGGCAACCTCAACGACCTCGACAACACGGTGGGATTCGGCATCCACAAGGTGAACATCAAGGGGCGCATCCGCTGGAACATGGCGTTCGCCTATCTCGACCCGGTGCGGGAGAACCCGCGGTTGTCAATCGTGGCCGATGCTTTGGTCGATCGCATCACCTTCACGGAAACGACATGCACGGGCATTGACCTGATTGTTGATGGGCAACGGACCCACGTCGCGGCAGCGGAGGTGATGCTCGCAGGCGGCGCGTACGGCTCCCCGCTGGTGTTGCTCCGATCGGGAGTCGGGCCGGTGGCGGAGACTCGTCGACACGGGATCGACCCGGTGCTCGATCTGCCCGGTGTCGGGCGGAACCTGAATGACCATCCGGCGTTCCCGCTCCGCTACTCCGGCACCGATGCGATGCGCGCCGAGATGGCGGCGTTCGGCGCGGCGGGAGGCTTCCTGCGCGAGGAAGGCACCACTGCGCTCGTCCGGTCATCTCGGTGTGACGGCCCCTTCGACCTGCACATCTATCCCGTTGCATCTCGTCCGCACAGCGGCAGTGACTGGACCTTCACCATTGCCACCGCGGTGATGCCGCCGCGATCGAAGGGAACGATCACCCTCGGCGGCCGCGATCCCGAGGCGCAGCCGGTGATCGACACCGGCTACTTCAATGACCCCGAGGGCTACGATCTCGATGCGCTGGCGGATGGGGTGGAGGTCGCGCGGCAGTTGGCGGCGACGTCGCCGATGGCCGAGGTGGTCGGCACCGAGATCGGGGGCACCGCCGATGTGCGCAGCCGTGCCGCACTGCTCGAGCACCTGCGGCGGCATTCGACCCACGACTACCATCCGGCCGGGACGTGCAAGATGGGCCCGTCGTCCGACCCCGAGGCGGTGGTCGACACCCACGGGCGCGTCTACGGACTTCAAGGCGTGACTGTCTGCGACATCTCGATCGCGCCGCGGGTGCCGCGCGCGAACACCAACATCCCGGCGCTCGCCATGGCGCTGCGGGTGGCGGACCTCACCTTGGCGGGGGCGTGATGACCATGGGCCAGCGGATCGTCCATTCGGTACCGGTGATCGAGGAGCGGCCGCTGGCCGCGGTTCGTGAGGATCGCCCGGTTGCGTTGTACACCAGCGGCCCGGCATGGGACGCCGTTGGGTCGCTGCTGTCATTGCCAATCTGTTGGCAGACGATGCCCGTCGAGGCAACCGAGGAGACCTTTCGGCGGGATGCGGCAGCGATCCCGGACACGGCAGAAGTCATCTATGCGGTCGGTGGTGGGTTGGCCGTCGATGCCGCGAAGATCGCCATGCGCGATCGTGGCCTGCCGCTGGTGTGTGTGCCAACCGCGCTCTCGGTGGATGCCTTTCTGACTCCAGCGAGCGGGGTGCGAGAGCGTGGCTGCGTCTTCTATCTTGAGACCGGTGCACCTCAGCGATTGATCATCGATTGGGACGTGCTTGCTGCGGCGCCGTCGTGGGTGCGCGCAGCCGGCATGGGCGATGTGCTCTCGATCGCCACCGGGTTGTGGGACTGGGCGTTTGCCGAGCGCGAGGGGCGGCAGCGTCCGGGCCAGCAGTTCGAGGCGTGGGCTGCGGGCATCGCGCAGCGCCTGCTCGACGAGTCACTGCGCATCGCGGCTTCAGCCGGACGCGGGGAGCAGCAGGGACTCTCCCGGTTGCTCGATCTGCTGGCGCTCGAGGTGCAGCTCTGCAATCACCTCGGGCATTCGCGGCCGGAGGAGGGCAGTGAGCATATCTTCGCCTACGCCGTCGAGAATCTGACCGGACACGGCCTGCCGCACGGGGATCTGGTCGGCCCGGGGATCATCGGGATTGCCGCCGCCCAAGGGCAGGAGACCGCGGCATTGCGGGTCGCGCTCGAGGAGTCCGGTGCCCGCTTGGGGCAGATCTCCCCCGCCCACATCGAGGAGACGCTGCGTGACCTGCCCGCGTATACCGAGACGCACGAGTTGCCGTTTGGCATCGCTCACGTGTTCGATGCCCCGCTGCGGGAGCGATTCATCCGCGCCGTCAGCATGTAGGACATACTTGGCTGATCGCAGAGGTGGCTGGGGCCACGAGGAGACGCCATGAATCTCGGACTGACCGGAAAG
>JAPOLF010000273.1 GCA_029977305.1 bacterium
TGGCCCCAGACGAGGCCGCGGTCCTCATTTCGGCTGCCGATGAAGAAGTACGACCCCGGCCGCGCCTGCAGGAAATAGGAGAAGTCCTCGGCACCCATCATCGGCTCCGCATCGATGACGTTCTCCGGACCCACCACCTCCGCAGCCGCCGCGCGGACGATCTGGGTCATCGCTTCCTCGTTGACCGTCGCGGGATAGCCTCGCGCGAAGTCCACCGTGGCCGTCGCCCGCATCGCGGTCGCGATCCCGGTCACGAGCTCGCTGATGCGCCGCTCCAGCATGTCCCGGTTCTCCGGCGTGAAGGTGCGCACCGTCCCGCGCAACTCGGCGCGATCAGGAATCACGTTGAATGCATCGCCACCGATGAAGGCACACACCGAGACGACACCGGACTCGATCGGCTTCACCTCGCGGCTGACCAGCGTTTGCAGCGCGGTGACGATCTGCGCCCCGACCGCGATCGGGTCCACCGTGTCGTGCGGCGATGCGCCGTGGCCACCCTTGCCCTGAATGGTGATGAGGAACCGATCGGCGGCGGCCATGTACGGCCCGCTCCGCACCTCGACCGTGCCGAGTCTCGCGTCCTGCGCCATGTGCAGCCCGAAGACGGCATCGACATGCGGATGCTCGAGCACCCCGGCGTCGATCATCGGCTTCGCCCCGCCCGGCGGCAGTTCCTCG
The DNA here is from genome assembly GCA_029977305.1 of bacterium. Lineage (GTDB taxonomy): Bacteria > Chloroflexota > Chloroflexia > Thermomicrobiales > UBA6265 > CADCWF01. Next base: position 682 of record JAPOLF010000273.1, read on the forward strand.
GCCGGTTGGAAGAGGACCTTCACGGTCCCCGCGAACTCGTCGCGCCGCTCCATCAGCAGGCGCGTCACCGCGAGCAGGATGGCGGTGTGCGCATCGTGCCCACAGGCGTGCATCACACCCGGGTTCTGCGAGACGTAGGGGACGACGTTCTCCTCGAGGATCGGCAAGGCATCCATGTCGGCCCGAAGCAGCACGACCTTGCCGCGCCCTTTCTTGCCGTGGATCAGGCCGGTCACCCCAGTGCCGGCGATGCCGGTGGTCACATCGTCCAGACCAAGCGAGCGCAACCGCTCGGCGACGATCCCCGAGGTCCGGACCTCCTGAAACCCGAGCTCCGGGTGCTCATGGAAATCACGGCGGTCGGCGACAACACCCGGCATGATTTCGTCGATCGCATCGTGAAGATTGGTGGTAGCAACCACGGCTGGCTCCTTTCCGCTGAAACCGCTTGTGGCGGGTATGGTCGCACGAATGCCCGGCGGTGCGGAATCGCGGTGGTAGGATCGCCAACGAGGAGAAGAGGCGATGACGACCCAGCCCCCCATCACCGAAGAGCGTGCCACCGAACTCGCGAACCGTGCCGTCGAGCTCGAGGGTGGGGCGCGCATCATCTACCGAAACCCGCGGCAAGCGTTCAGTGCGAACAGCCGCAAGGTGATCACCGTCGACGGGGTTCCCGTGGAGGTTCGGTGGGGGGAGATCAGCTCGCCTGCGATCGTCACCGCGGGCGGCTATGTGTTCGAGATTCTCGACCACGGCATCGAGTTGCTGGTCAGGCCGCCGCGCCCCCGCGACTAACGCGGGGCAGTGTCCTCTTTCGCACGCTGCATCGCGTCCGCCGGCCAGTTGGCGCGCGCGACCGAGGGCGCGCTTGCCGGAGGTGCATCTGGCGATGAGCCGGAGACGGGGCCGACCTCGCTCGGCCCACGCATCCAGCGCCAACCGGGGACGTTCGGCCGCTTGCCCGAGTCCTTGCGCGAATCCAGCCACTCGGCAACGAGCACTTGGATCGTTGCGGCCACCGGGATGGCAAGGATCGCCCCGGACACGCCGAGCACTTGGGTCCCCGCGAGGATCGCAAGAAAGACGGTCATCGGCGAGAGCCCTACCGCGCCCTTCATCACGCGCGGCACGAGGATGGTGTTTTCCAACAACTGCAGGCCGACCACGAAGATGATCACCAGCAGGGCCTTCTCCCAGCCTTGGGTGAGGGCGATGATCACCGCCGGGACGCCACCGAGCCACGGTCCGAGGATCGGGATGATCTCGGTGATCCCGGCCCACAACCCGAGCAGCGGCCAGAACCGCAGATCCATCGCGCCGTACCCGACGGTCGCGAGCACGCCGATCACCAAACAAAGCACCAGCTGCCCGCGCAGCCAACCGCCGACTTTGTCCTCGACCGCGTCCCAGACGCGAGCGACGCGCTGACGATTCTCCGGCGGCAGCTCCAGCAGCACGATGCGGCGGATCCACTGCTTTTCCATGATGTAGTAGAAGGTGATCACCAGCACGGTGAAGAAGGAGATCACCCCGCCGCCGATTCCGGTGAGGAGTCCGATCGCGGCATCACTCGGCAGCTTCACGCCTGAGAGATTGGGGTTGCGCACCATGTCGATGCCTTGCCCGAGCAGATCGGCCCCGACGCCGCTCAGCAGCGCATTGGAACTCGAGCGCCACGACGCCTGCAGCGCCTCGACCTGCTCCGGCGCTTGGGCCCGGAACACGCTCGCCTGATCCTTCACGATCGGCCCGACCAAGGTGAAGAGCAAGACCACACCGCCGATGATCCCGACATAGACCAACAGGATGCCGAGCGGCCGCGGGATATGCCGGCGCTCGAGGCGCATCACCGGCTTCTCGATGATGGTGGCGAGAATCACCGACAGGATGACCAACACCACCAAGACCTGCGCTTGGTAGAGCAGCCACGCCACGAGCAGGGTCAACAACAGGGAGACCGGAGTCAGGCCGACACGCCGATCGCG
>JAPOLF010000274.1 GCA_029977305.1 bacterium
TTGGAGCGCGACCCGAAACCTCCCACGCGGCGGTACCCAAAGGCGGCGCCGTGGGGCATCAGGCTCTACCAACGATTGACGCGGACCATTTTGCGCGTGATCACCAGATTGGAGGTCACCGGACTCGAGCGTGTCCCGCGAACTGGTCCGCTGGTGATCGCGTTCAACCACCTGAGCTATCTCGACGGGCCGGTGCTGTTCGGCATCCTCCCGCGAAACGACATCACCTCGGTCGTCGGGGCGCTGATGGCGAAGAATCCGGCGATCAAGTTCCTGATCGAACAGACCGGGGGCATCTGGATTGAGCGTGGCGGGAGCGATCGGGAGGCGATCCGCGCCGTCCTCGCGGAACTGCAGGCAGGGCGCGCGGTGATCGTCTCGCCCGAGGGCCGGATCAGCACGACCGGCCAGCTGATTCAGGCGCAGCGCGGACCCATCTTCCTCGCCGATCGCGCCGGCGCGGCCATCCTTCCGGTCGCGATGATTGGCGTAGCCTCAATCCTGCCAAATGTGATGAAGTTCCGACGGACCCCGGTGACGGTGCACATCGGCCATCCGATCACCGTCGCGGCGGACAGTGGCGGCAACCACAAAGGTCGCATCCAGGAGGCGACGGATCAGCTGATGGCTGAACTTGCCTCGATGCTCCCACCTGACTACCGGGGTCACTATGCCGACGCGGCCTGGCCTCAGGACAAGAGCGCCAACGCGGCGAGCGCGTAAGCCTTCGTGGCCGAGACCACTTCGTCGATCCCTACCCACTCGTTCGGGACGTGTGCCAGTCGCGGGTCGCCTGGGCCATAGATGATGGTGGGGATTCCCGCGCGGGCTGTGAATCGCCCGTCGGTCGCCATCGAGAATCCGGTCAGCGTGGTGTCCAGCCCGAGATGGGCATTCGCGCCCAGCATCGCCCGGACAAGGTCGGATGCAGGGTCGCTCATGCTCGCCGGGGCGATGTGGTCAGCACCGCGGACCTCGACCGTGACCCCATCCATTCCGGCCACCGCCCGCGAGGCGATCTCCTGCATCTCCGCCACCACCACCGCCGGGTCCTCACCGGGGATGATGCGTCGATCCACATACGCCGTGCAGCGGTCCGGAACCACGTTGGATTTGACGCCACCGTTGATGAGATTCACCGAGAGCGATGACGGCTTGAAATAGGGATGGGTCCGCGTCTGCAACTTCGGGCCGAGCTCGTCGGAGAGCGCGACGATCACCCGCGCCATGCCCTCGATCGCGTTGGCACCCTCCCATGGCAGGGCGCCGTGGGCCGTGCGGCCGAAGACCGTGATCTCAGAACTCGCCGCACCCTTCTCCCCGACCGCGACCATGCCAAGGGTCTGCTCGCCGACGATCACCACATCCGGATTCATCCCAACATGCAGGCTGTGGAGCACCCCATCGCCAGAGACCTCCTCGTCGGCCACCTCATTGACGATCAGTGTGCCGTTGAGCGCGACACCCGATCGCGCCAACGCCACCCCAGCCATCACTTGCGCCGTGACGCTGGCTTTGTCATCCCCCGCGCCACGCCCGTAGACGCGGCCATCAGCGATCGTCGCGGAGAAGGGCGGGTAGGTCCAGTTACCCTCATCGCCAGTCGGTACGACATCGACATGGGCGTTGAACGCAACCCGCCGACCGGTGGTGCCGTATTCCGCGATCAAGTTGTGCTTGACCTCGTCGTGCGCTTCGATCCGGCAGGCGAATCCGGCGTCGGCCAACTTCGCCCGACAAACCTCGATAGCCTCGCGTGTGTCACCCACCGGATGAACCGACGGAATACGGACCAGTGCCTGCAGAAACTCGACGACCTCGGTCGCGTTGATCTCGGCGAGCACACGCTCGGCAGCGGCACGATCGATCGGCATCGGGTCAGCCACGGGAACTCCTCTCCCACCCGAATCGCGACCGGGCGGTCGGCACTAATCAGCGAGGGCCCAAGTATACTCGTGAGGATTTGCCCCACCGCACCGCATCGCGCGGCGCACGCGTGAAGAGGAGTCCACCATGTCCGCTGCCGGCAAGCGCGTCGCGATGGTCATCGCCAGGAACTTCGAGGACTCCGAGGCGATCGAGCCGAAGGAGTACCTCGAGAGCCTCGGCGCCACGGTCACCGTGATCGGCATCGAGCGTGGACGCGTCGACGGCAAGAAGGGCGGCTCGCTCGAGGCGACCACCACCTTCGCCGACGTCTCCGCGGAGGACTTCGACCTGCTCGTCATCCCCGGCGGCGGCTGCCCGGAGAATCTCCGCATTCACCCGCCGGCCGTGGCATTCACGCGCGCATTCGTGGAATCGGGCAAGCCGGTCGGGTCCATCTGCCACGGCCCGCAATTGCTGATCTCGGCGAAGGTGCTCAAGGGGCGGACGGTCACCGCCGTCAACAAGATCGCCGACGACATCGAGAACGCCGGGGCGACGTGGGTCGACGAACCGCTCACCATCGACGGCAACCTCATCACCTCGCGCGTGCCGGCGGATCTCCCGGTGTTCAACGCGGCGCTCGGCCGTGCCATCGGCGGTTGACGCACGGCTCATGAGGATCAGTTGATGTACACGCCGCGTGGGCAGGGACTTTCGGAGCTGGGGGACATCGAGGTGGTGGTCGGCGACGACGGCCGTCTCCACCTGTTCCATCTCACCCTGCCGAACCACGACGTCG
>JAPOLF010000275.1 GCA_029977305.1 bacterium
CAGCTGCCGGTGATCCTCGGGCAGGAGGACGGCGGCCGGGTGGCCCAATTGATGCACTGGGGATTGTTGCCGCGCTGGAAGCGAGAGGGGCAGCCCTCGATCGCGCCGATCAATGCGCGGGGGGAGACGCTGACCGAGAAGCCGATGTTCCGCGGGTTGGTGAAGCGCCATCGGTGCATCGTGCCGATCAACGGATTTTATGAGTGGCAATCCATTGATGGGAAGAAGCAGCCGTTCTACATCACCGCGAAGGACGGGGAGATGTGGGGACTCGCGGGGCTGTGGGATGCGGTGCCGGATGGCGAGGGCGGCACGATCTCCTGCTTCACGGTGGTGACGACGAATGCGAACGCGACCCTGCGGCCGCTGCATGAGCGGATGCCGGTGATCCTCAACCGGAAGGACGAGGAAGAGTGGGTCAGTCTGGCGGTGGAGGATCCGCAGCAGGTGACGCGATTATTGGTCCCGAGCCCGGATGCGGCCATCTCGCTATGGCCGGTGAGCACGGCGGTGAACAACGTGCGGAACAACGGGCGTGACCTGATCGCGCCGATGGCGGCACAGGGACAACTGCTCTAGGGGAGAACGGGTGCGCCTAGAGGAAATCGAAGAGGGCAACCCAGGCGACGAGTTGGACGACGAGCGCGGCGCCGAGCACGAAACGGCTGGCGAAGCGGTCCATCGGCGCGAGGAACCAGGCGAGCACGGCATTCATCGCGGTGACGCCGAGGGCGATCAGGGGGATGCGCCAAAGCACCCGGGACGGACCCCACGCGTCGGGCAGGCCGGCGGCGTCGAGATGGAGCACGAGGGAGCCGGGCAAGGAACCGACGCGCAAAGCGAGCATCAAGAGCATCATCACGGCGCTGATGACGCTGGCGAGGAGCAGGATCGTGGTGAGCCGATCCTTCGCAAGATCACCTTGGGCAAGCGCGGCGGGGACGCGGAGTTGCGGGACGCTCATTGCCGGGATGGCAGGGGAAGCCGGGCGCCGCGCGGTCGGTTTCGCGGTGGAGGTAGCCGGGGCACGGCGCGGGGGCCTCGGGGGTTGAGGGGTTGGCTCGGGCGTGTCCCAATCGGTGGGGATGTCCGCATCGAGGTCATCGGCCCAGGCGAGCGGGTTGGAGGGATCTGGGGCGGATGGCCGCGGCGATTGGCGAGGGGTGGGTCTCGGGGCGGAGGCAGCAGTGGCGCCGCCGGATCGGCCGGGAGCGTCCATCAAATCGGAGCGCGGCGGCAGGGGTTCGGTCGACTGCGGGCGTGACCCACTTGGTGCGCCGAACGATGGCGTGGCGCCGGAACGCGGCACAGATGATCCCTGACCAGCCGCCGGCGAGGCGCCGGGGACGGGACCGCGAGGATCACCTGGTGGCTGTTGCGACATGCCTCAGAACCTCGGCGTGGCGGTCAACGGGGTGGGGTCGGGTGGGATCGCGAGGTGACCGCACTCATGGTCGGAGGATAGCACGCAGGGCAGGGGCATCTCCGTGTCAATTGCCGGGGGTGCCGTCGGGTAGGACGGGGGTGTCGGTCGGGAATGCAGTTGGCGTGGGAGCCGGCGGGGCATCGGCGGGCGGGATGAAGGTGTCGCCGGTGGGCACCTCGGTGGCGGTTGCGATGCCGGAAATGGTGCTGGCGGCGCGCTGATCGGCGACCCAGGTGTCGTAGTTGGCCTGGCGGATGCGGTTGATCTGGGCGTCGGTGAGGGGGCGGGCATCAGCCTTCTCCTCGACCTCGATGATGTGCCAGCCAAATTCGGATTGGACGGGGGCGCTGATGCCACCCGGCTCGAGGGCGAAGGCGGCGGCAGAGAAGGGTGGGACCATCTCTTCGGCGATGAACCAGCCGAGTTCGCCGCCATTGGCGCCGGTGCCCTGATCGGTGGATTGCTCTTTGGCGAGGGTGGCGAAGTCGGCACCCTTGGCGAGGTCGGCAGCGATGGCGTTGGCCTCTTCCTCGGTGGGGACGAGGATGTGGCGGGCACGGACCATGGGGGCGGTCTGGCTTACGTCGGCATTGAGGGCTTCGTCCACGCGCTGACGCGTCAACGCGGGGACGGCGCGGTAGGCGATGTAGTCATCGATGGTGAGCTTGCCGGAGGCGAGGACGCCGCTGGCGAAGGCATCGAGATTTGCCTGAGCGGTGGCGACTGCGGCGGCAGGGTCAACGGTCGCGGTCGGGGTGGGTGGGGCGACGGTGGGCAACGGGGTGCCCTCGGCGGCCACGACTGGAGGGGCGAGGAGCGGTTCGGAGGTTGGCACAAGACCCGCCTCGAGATCGCCGAGGGCGTTGGCGACAGCAGTCTCGGTGGCCATCGCGGCGCGCTCAGGGATGAGCGTCGGCGAGGGGGTGGGCGTGATCAACGGGGCATCGAGCTCAGAAAACTCGTTGAGGGCCCACTGCTTGGCTTCTTCGGGGGTGACCGAGACGCCGAGCGCCTCGGCGTTCTGGAGGATCACCTGATCTTCGACGAGGCGATCAAGGGTGGCTTGGTCGACGTCGGTGCTGCCCCAGACGTCGGGGATGCTATTCACCGCGCTCTGGGCCATGGAAAGGTATTGCTGGGCTTGATCAGGCGGGACGAAACTGGCGAACT
>JAPOLF010000276.1 GCA_029977305.1 bacterium
GCAGACAACGCCAGGCGCGCGCAAACCATCGCTGGTCAGGGGGCGACACACGCCTTCACGGCAGTGCAAGCCACCGCAGCAATCCGTGCTGTAGATGGCGTCGACGCAGCTGCCGCCATCGTTCTTGCAGCAGTTGAGGGTGCCGTCGGTGGTGATCCCGTTGTCGGCGCAGACGGTGGTGCCGGTGGCCTGGCTGCACTGTGACGTCGCAGTGCACTCGGCACCCGGTGACAGCGTGCCCGATCCCGCGGTGCTCGACCCGGATCCGGCGCACACCCCGTTGGTGCAGTAGAGCGAGGCGCAGCAGTGCCCGTCAGACGAACACGCGCCGCCGCTGTTGCGGCAGCAATTCCGCGCGCCGTCGATCGTCGTGCCGTTGTCAGCACAGACCACCGAGCCGCCGGTCTGGCCACACTGGCTGGTCGCGGTGCATTCCGCCCCGAGTGAAAGACCGGATGAAGCGCTACTGCCTCCGCAGAGGCCGCCGATGCAGAGGGCGGTGCCACAGCAGTGCGAATCAACACCACACACGCCACCCGCGTTGCGACAGCAGGTGAATTGCCCATCAGAGGCCACGCCGTTGTCGCTGCAGATGACCGCGATGCCGCCGGCTGGCGTATCCGCCTGGCTGCATTCCGCATTGGCACCAAGGGCCGAACACGGTTCGCCAACCGCCGCCAAGGATTGCGCCCGGCCGATCCGCGCCTTCCCGCCAAGACCGGCCGCGATCGCCGCCGCGGCTAGCGCCTTGATCGCAACACGGCGATCTGCCGCAACGGCGAAAGCCTTGGCAAGTTGGTCAAAATGTCGACTGTCCATGGCCTCGTCGGTCTCCCTGCGTCACCAGCGTGGTGTCGGAATCTGCAGCGCATCGGCGTGGTTGTCGGGCTCCAACTTCGCGGAAAACATTCACGATGGAGCGGGGCGATTGTATGGCCCCCATCGGGGTGAGTCAACGACGCCTAGCAACGCGAAAGGTGCCGAATTCCTGCCATTGAGACGGTGATCACCCCTGAGGCAGGACAAGGTCAGGGAAGCAGGTAGATCCAGTCATCGGTCGCGAACTGCTCAGCCACCCGACGCTCTGCCGCGGCAACCGCATCCGCCGGAATCTCGGCCGGCCGTGCGCCGGTGAGCGATCGAAAGCGTGCTGACATCGCCTCGATGAGCCCCTCGCGGGTCATGCCGGTCATCCGCTTCAGGGGGTCGACGCGCTTGGCGGCGGAGCGGGTGCCCTTATCGCTCAGCTTCTCCTCCCCCACTCTGAGCACGTCAACCAGCACCTCCGTGTCCATGTCATAGGCGATGGTGGTGTGATGCAGCACGGCACCGGTTCGCCGGGCCTGCGCGGCGCCACCGATCTTCCCTGCCGCTGAGGTGATGTCGTTGAGCGGCGCATACCACGCATCGATGCCGAGATCCCGCAGGCCACGCACCACCCAGCTGTCGAGAAACGAGTACGACTCTGCGAAGCTCAGCCCCTCGACGAAAGACTCCGGCACATGGATCGACCAGGTGATCGCGCCAGAGGGTTGGATGAACATCGCACCGCCACCGGAAATCCGCCGCACGAGGGCGACGTCATGGTCCGCAAGCGCCTCCGGGCTGACCTCGTTCCGCACCGACTGAAAGCGACCGAGCACGACGCATGGGGCGCTCCATCCCCAGAACCGCAAGGTGGGCTTCATCTCGCCGCGGCCCACGCGGTCGGTCAGCACTTCGTCGATCGCCATGTTCATCGCTGGAGCGAGCACCTGCGGAGCGATGATCTGCCATTCAAGGTTTGCCCATCGCGCATCGGTGCTCTCGGGATATGTCGCGCGGTCACTCATGGGCGAATCCCGCCTCGAGCAGTCCCCGCCGCACCGCGATGGCGAGGCTCTCCGGGGAGCTCCCGATCAACTCGGCGCCCGGGCGCATCGCAGCGGCGATCCGAGCGGCAAGGGCGTCCTCGGTGATGGTCACCGGCGCACCCTCGACCGCGGATCGGAGGTCGTCCAAAGCCTCATCCGGGTAAAGGAAGAAATCCCCAGAGACGACCACGTGCGTGATCCGATCATCCACCACGTCAAAGTCGACCCGCATCAGCTTCCCACCAGGGGTCTTGTGATCTCCATGCGCCACGATGCATTCGTCCTCTGATCAGCGCGTGCGCGCTGCCGTCGCCCGGTCGCTCACCACCAAGCGGGCCGCAGCCTCACCGCTGAGGATCGCGCCGTTGTAGCTTGAGTCCACGGTGGCCTCACTCGCCAAGTACAGCCCCGGGATCTCCGTCGCATTCCCGGGAAGTGTCCGATAGCGATCGGGCGCCTGGGCGAATTGCGAAAACGGAACATCCTTGATGGCAACCACGTCCCAATCACCACGAGTCTGCCCAAGCATCTCCGCCGCCTCGAGATGCGCCGCGTGAACGAGGTCGTCCACCGGCCGCTCGAGGTTCGCCCCGACAACCACTGCCGCGATCAGATGCTTGCCCACCGGCGCGTAGCTCGGTTGAGCCGCGGAAAGCGGGGCGAGGTGATTCACGACGCGATCCGTCGACCCGTTGACCACCAACCGCGGTCCGATGCCGGGATCGTGCTCTCCCGCCAGGAAC
>JAPOLF010000277.1 GCA_029977305.1 bacterium
GCTGCAGCGCATAGGACATCTCCGGCAACCCGCTCTGCCGCGTCCCCAGCAGATCACCGGCCCCCCGCAACTCCATGTCCTTCTCCGCCAACTTGAATCCGTCATCGGTCGCGCACATCATCGCCAGCCGCTCTTCGCCCATCGGTGTCGCCTCGTCTGCGAGCAGCAGACACCACGACTGCGCGCTGCCGCGCCCGACCCGCCCGCGGAACTGGTGCAATTGGGCCAATCCGAAGTTGTCCGCTCCCTCGATCATCATCACCGTTGCGTTCGGCACATCGATCCCCACTTCGATCACCGACGTCGCCACCAGAATGTCGAACTCCCCGGCCCGGAACGAAGTCATCACCGCGTCCTTCAGCTTGCCGCTCATCCTCCCGTGCAGCACCTCAATCCGCAGATCCGGGAAGACTTCCTCCTGCAGTCGCCGCGCCTCGTCCACCGCAGCCTTCGCTTCCGACACCTCGCTCGCCTCCACCCGCGGGCAGATGACAAACACTTGTCGTCCCTGCGCCACCTGCTCGCGCACGAGCTTGTACGCCTCGCCGCGCTGCGCCCCGAAGTACCGACGCGTCTCGATCGGCACGCGTCCAGGCGGCCGCTCCGCGATCACCGAAACGTCCATCGTCCCGTGCACCACCATGTTCAGCGTGCGGGGGATCGGCGTCGCTGTCAGCGAGAGGATGTGCGGCAACACCCCACCCGATTTCGTCGCCAGATTCACCCGCTGCTGCACCCCGAACCGATGCTGCTCGTCGACCACCGAGAGCCCAAGCCGTGGGATCGACACCGGATCTTCGATCAACGCGTGCGTCCCGACCAGAATGTCCGCCTCGCCGGAGGCCAGTGCCTCCAGCACCCGCCGCCGCTCGCGCACACCCGTGTTGCCCGTCAGCAGCACCACCTCCGGCCGCAACCCATCCGGCAGCCGCTCATAGAGCGCGCGCAACCCCCGCTCGTGTTGCTCCGCCAGGATCTGCGTCGGGGCCATCAGAGCTGACTGATACCCATTCGCGTGGGCGATCAGCATCGCCGCCGCCGCCACCGCTGTCTTCCCGCTCCCGACATCCCCCTGCACCAACCGCGACATTGGTCGTGGCTCCGCAAGGTCCTTCAGGATCTCCGCCAATGCCCCATCCTGCCCTGCGGTGAGCTGGAACGGCAATGCCGCCCGGAATGCCTGCAGCACCGCTGGATCGGTCGGCATCGCGTATCCCGCCGCACCCTTGGCCGCGCGTTTCTGCCGCACATACCCCAGCTGCAGATTGAACAACTCGTCGAACGCCAGTCGATCCTGCGCTTGCTCAAGTTCCTGCTGCGTCTGCGGGTAATGCAGATGCTCGAAGGCCGTGTCGAGATCCACCAGCCCCATCTCGGTTCGCAGACCGCGCGGCATCGGATCGACAATCCCGCCGCGCGTCCGATCCAACGCCGCTCGCGTCAACTGCCGCAGCGTCTTCTGTTGCACCCCCGCCGTCAGCGGGTAAATCGGCGTCAAGCGACCCGTGCTCAACCCCGTCGCCTTTGGTCCCGCGGTGAATTCCCATTCCGGTCCCGTGAATGACACCGTCCCGAATCCCGTGTCCGGCACCCCGGAGATCGCGATCTCATCGCCTTCGCGGATCTGATTCGCGAGGTACTGGTTGAACCACGTCACCCGCACCCACCCCGAACTGTCCGCCAACTTGATCACGAATCGCGGCCGCCCCTGCCGGATGAGATCGGCCCCCGCGGCCATCCCGCGCACAGTCACGATCTCCCCCGGCGCGCGCAGCATCAGATCCGCGATCCGCACCGACCGCGACGCGTCCAAATGCGTCCGCGGCGCATGGCGCAGCAGATCCCCAACACTGACGATCCCCAATTTCGCCAACTTGGAGGCCACTGCCGGACCGACCCGCGGCAGGTCCGTCACCGGCGCCTCCAGCGACAACGGCGCAGGCGCACCCGGACGCACCGGCACCGCCGTCGCCCGTGCCTCCGCACGATTCACATCGATCGCCGTCGGCAACGTCCCGATCGACGGGGCAGGGGAGATCGTCAACAGCGGCCGCAACTCGTCCATCGATGCCCCGAGCGCCGCCAGCCGCGTCAACCGCGCCTCACCCCGGAGCGAGACCAACTCCCCGAGATCGCGCACCCGGACATCAACTGCCCGTGCCGCCTCGAGCGATGCCGCCATCCCGACCAGCGCCGCGAGATCCGCCTTCGCTCGCCTATAGGCGGTGGCATCGGCCGTCCGCGCCACCCACACGCGATACAACGCGCGCAGCGACTCCTTCGCAGCCTCAATCGGGTCAGTTGGAGACTTGGCGTTCACGGGTGCAAGTGTACCTGAGCCCCGAAACGCCTTTCCTCAATCACCACGTCCCCGCAGTGGAGAGCAGCCGGGAGTGAGGTTACCCCGCGCAAGGCTCGGCGTCGAAACACAACAACCCCCGGCCAGTCTCCCAGCCGGGGGTCGCATCGTCGCCATACGGCGGATTACATCGCCTTGAAGAACGCCGCGTTCACTTCCTTGAACGACGCCCACTGCTCCGGCAGGTCGTCCTCGAAGAAGATCGCCTCGACCGGGCAC
>JAPOLF010000278.1 GCA_029977305.1 bacterium
ACGAGAAGATCGGCGGCACCGTGCACATGGCGGTCGGCGCCGGCTATCCGGAAACCGGAAGCGTCAACGAATCTGCCGTGCACTGGGACATGATCTGTGATCTCCGCGACGGTGGGGAAATCCGGGTCGACGGCGAACTCTTCCAGCGCAACGGCAAGTTCCTGGTCTAGCGGGATGCGCCGTGATGGCTGGTCGGTGGTCGCGGTGGTCGGCATCGCCGTCGTGGTGATCGTGCTGCTCTGGTTGGTGACCCGGTCAGGGCCGAGTGCTGGCGGCGTCACTCCAGATCTGGTGCCGATTCCGACCAACACCCCGACGCCCTAGCAATCGCCCTAACTCGCGGTCAACTCCCAATCGCCGGTGAAGCGGGTGGCTTCGTCTTGGGTGCCGAGTTCCAGCAACTGTTCGCAGAAATCGAGCGAACTGGTCGCGCCGCCGCGGAGGACCTCCAGCAGGAGATGAGCCTCGCCGCGCTGCTGCACGAGCATCAGGGTGGAGGCTTGGGCGTTGACGCGGCGGAGGTAGCGAATCGTCTCCTTCATCGCGATCTGCTCGATGGCGGTCGGCACCGGAATGGGGATGGTTCGGTGATCGTGCTGTGCCATGGCTGACCCTCTGGTGCTGGCTCCCATCCGCGAGCGGCGTTGGGCTCGCGTTGCGGAGGATGGGAGATCGAACTGACGATGCCCGTCAGGAAATAGATCATATGTTCTATTCGTTGATTCGTCAACCGTTGGCTGGTCGAATGGCCCATAGCAGCGCAGTTCTCTGGGCCACCGGGGTGGAATCGATGCCGTGCTAGACTCGCCCCGCCGAGCAAGCCCCTGATTCCGGCAGTTGGCGAGGTGGGTGCTGATCACGCTGATCCGTTGATGACTGACCCAAGATTTCGGGCGGAGCGTGCGCGAAGGATGAGCGATGGGCGACCCGGGTGCCGGAGGATCCGAAAAAGCGCCAGTGGCGCCGGAAACTGACGCATCGGCGCCAAAAACTGGCACCGGTGAGCGTCCGACAAGCTCCACACTCGGCGTCGGGAGCGTCATCGGGATCGGATGTGGCATCGGCGTCGTTCTGTTGGTGCTGGTTGCCGCGCTGATGGTCTTCCTGCCGCATCTGCGCTGACGACGGTTCGGCGGCTTCGTCGTAAGGGTTCAGAACCGACTAGACTGTGCTGAGCAGTGGTGGATCCGATCCCGCGGTTCGGGCGAGACGTTGAATGGTCCTCCCGGTTGCGACGAGGGCTATGCAGCACACGCTCCCAGCGGAGAGAACGACGCACATTCGCCACGTGCTGATCGTGGTGCTCGTGCTGAATGTGTTGGTCGCTGGCGCCAAGCTGGGATACGGCTGGTACAGCGGTTCGGTGGCGATGAGCGCCGACGGTGTCCAGTCGTTGCTGGATGGGTTCGCCAATGTGATCGGCCTCATCGGCATCGCGATCGCCTCCCGGCCCCCGGATCGGGACCACCACTACGGGCACGAGCGGTACGAGACCTTGGCGTCGCTGGCGATCGCGGTGCTGATGACGATCGGTGTCGTGGAGATCGTCGAGAGCGCCATCGTGCGGTGGCGAACCGGCGAGCAGCCGGAAGTCACCACCCTGTCGTTCGTGGTGCTGCTGGTCACCATGGCGATCAATGGTGGGGTGTCGCTCTGGGAACGCGCACAGGCGCGGAAGTGGTCGAGTGATCTGCTGGCGGCAGACGCCCGGCACACGGCATCGGATGTGCTGGTCTCGCTGACGGTCATCGGCGGCTTGATCGGTGAGTTGATCGGACTCGAGGGTGCCGACTCGGCGGTCTCGCTGCTGGTGGCGGCGACAATCGCTTGGGCGGCGTGGGGAATCATCCGGGATGCATCGCGGGTGCTCACGGATGCCTCGACAACCGACCCCGTGGTGTTGATGCGCGCGGTGCTGACCTCGGACGGGGTGGTCACCGCCCACAACCTGCGGGCGAGGACGTCAGGGGGACGCACCTGGGTGGATGTGCACGTCACGGTTGATCCGGAGATGAGCGTGCGCGATGCCCATGATGTGGCCACCGGGGTGGAGGGGTCGCTGCGCACTGCGGTCGGCTCCGATACCCAGGTGATTGTGCATGTGGAGCCCGCGGAGCCACCGCACACGCGACCGGATGCGCTGGTCGCCATCGATGTGTATGACGAGCGTCTCGTCTGAGTGAGGCGCATGGGATCCCGGCACGATGGCCGTGTGGGCCCATTTGATAGATGGATTGGAGATGTGCTGAAGCGATGGGGCACGGCCTAGCGGGGAGTCCCGCAGAAGGATCGGCCTCAGCCGCCCCGCACCGAGAACAAGTGAGCACTGACCTCACAAGGGAGAACGATGAACAACGACAACACGAAACCGAAGCAAGGTGACGAGCGGCCCGCGCGGCAGCCGTCGAATCAACCACGGAAACCTGCACCGCAAGGGACCCCACCACAACGAGGTGGGAGTGCACCCGGTGGTGGGGCGGGCCGCTCGACGACGGGCGGAGCAAATCCGCAGCGAAATCAGCAACCCGGACAACAACCGCAGCAAGGGGCACCGCGCCGAGACAATCGGCAGC
>JAPOLF010000279.1 GCA_029977305.1 bacterium
CGACGAGATCACATTCTCCGAGAAGTTCGCCTGCCCCGAGCACGGGGTCGTGGGCATCACCGAGATCGAGCCGCGCAACTTCTCCTTCAACAGCCCGCACGGCGCCTGCCCGAATTGCACTGGTCTTGGCACCACGCGCGAGTTCGACCCTGAACTCATCGTGCCCAATCCGAATCTCACCCTTGCCCAAGGTGCCATCCTGCCGTGGGTTCGTGCTGGCAACGAGGGCACCGCGTGGTACGACGCCCTCCTCCTCGGTCTCTCCGAGGCCTACAAGTTCAGCCTCAACACCCCCGTCGGCGATCTCAAGCCCGCCGTCCTCAAACTCCTCCTCCACGGCAACAACGACGAGGCGATCACCGTCAAGTACAAGAGCAAGCACGGCCGGATGCGCTCCTACGAGGTCACCTTCGAGGGAGTCATCCCCAACCTCCGCCGCCGCTACGATGCCACCAGCAGCGACTACGTGAAAGAAGACCTCGAGCGCTACATGGCCGAGCGCCCCTGCCCCACCTGCAAAGGCGCCCGCCTCAAGCCAGAAGTCCTCGGTATCACCGTGCAGGAGCGTTCCATCGTCGAAGTCACCCGCATGGCCATCCACGAGGCGCAGCAATTCTTTGCTACCCTCGCGGTCGATCCCAACGACGCGGATGCCACCCTCTCCGAGCGCGAGTTCCTGATCGCGCGCCAAGTCCTCAAGGAAATCCGAGAGCGCCTCGGCTTCCTGATCGACGTCGGCCTCGATTACCTCACCCTCGATCGCTCCGCCAACACCCTCTCCGGTGGCGAGGCCCAGCGCATCCGCCTCGCCACCCAAATCGGCTCCAGCCTGATGGGCGTCCTCTACATCCTCGACGAACCAAGCATCGGCCTCCACCAGCGCGACAACGCCCGCCTCATCAAGACCTTGCTCCGCTTGCGCGACATCGGCAACACCCTCATCGTCGTCGAGCATGATGAGGACACCATCCGCGCCGCCGATTGGGTCGTCGACATCGGCCCCGGCGCCGGTCTTCACGGTGGGCACGTCGTTGCCGAGGGCAGCGTCGCCCAGATCGAAGCCGTCCCTGCCTCCATCACCGGGCAGTTCCTCAGTGGCGCCCGCTTCATCCCTGTGCCCGAGAAGCGCCGCGCCGGCAGCGGAAAGTCTCTCCTCCTCCGCGGCGCCACCGAGAACAATCTCCAGAACGTCTCGGTCCAGTTCCCCCTCGGAACCTTCATCTGCGTCACGGGCGTCTCCGGCTCGGGCAAGTCGTCGCTCATCACCGACACCCTCTACCCGCGCCTCGCCGCCGAACTCAACGGCGCCCGCCAGCGCGCCGGCAGCCATGCCGCCCTTGACGGCGTCCGCCACCTCGACAAGGTGATCGACATCGACCAGTCGCCGATCGGCCGCACCCCGCGCTCCAACCCCGCCACCTACACCGGCCTCTTCACCCCCATCCGCGAACTCTTCGCCAGCATGAACGAGGCAAAAGCCCGTGGTTACCAACCCGGCCGCTTCTCCTTCAACGTCAAGGGTGGCCGCTGTGAGGCCTGCAAGGGCGAGGGCATCATCCAGATCGAAATGAATTTCCTTCCCGATGTCTTCGTCCCCTGCGAAGTCTGTCACGGCAAGCGCTACAACCGCGAGGCTCTCGAGATCACCTACCGGGGCAAGAACATCTCCGACGTCCTCGACATGCAGGTCGAGGAGGCCCTCGAGTTCTTCCAGAACGTCCCCTCCATCCGCACCAAGCTGCAGACCCTCTTCGACGTCGGCCTCGGCTACATCTCCCTCGGCCAGCCCGCCACCCAGCTCTCCGGCGGCGAGGCGCAGCGGGTCAAACTCGCCACCGAGCTCTCCCGTCGCGCCACCGGCCGCACCCTCTACATCCTCGATGAACCCACCACCGGCCTCCACTTCGCCGACATCGAGAAACTGCTCGTGATCCTCCAACGCCTTGTCGACGGTGGGAACACCGTCATCGTCATCGAGCACAACCTCGACGTCATCAAGAGTTCGGATTGGATCATCGACATGGGTCCCGAGGGTGGCAGCGGGGGCGGCATGGTCGTCGCCGAAGGCACTCCGGAGCAGGTCGCAGAGAATCCCGCCTCCTTCACCGGCGAGTACCTCCGTCCCGTCCTCGGCATCGCCGCCACCGCGGCTGACTAGGAGCCCGTGATGCGCGTCACCATTCTCGATGGCGGCACCGGCCGCGAACTCCGCTTCCGCGGCGTCGACGTACCTCCGACGATCTGGTCCGCCAAAGCCCTCATCATCGCCCCCGAGGTGGTTGCCGACATTCATCGTGACTACATCGCTGCCGGCGCTGAGATCATCACCACCAACTCGTATGGCGTGATCCGATCGGACCTCGCCATGGAAAATGTCGAGCACCGTTTCGCCGAACTCAACACCCTCGCCGGCCAACTCGCCCGCGATGCCGCCAACGCCGCCGATCGCCCGATCCGCGTCGCCGGCGGCCTGCCGCCCCTGCGTGGCAGTTACCGCCCCGACCTCGTTGGCGCCCCCGAGGAGATCATCCCGCTCTACGCCGAGCAAGCCGCGCTCCTCGCCCCCT
>JAPOLF010000027.1:0-14175 GCA_029977305.1 bacterium
GGCGGAAATGGCCGCTGCCGGCATCGACTGGCTGGTCTGCGGCCCCGGAGCCGACCTTCAGTACCTCACCGGCCACCGCGGCCACCTCAGCGAGCGATTGAGCGTCTTCCTGCTCCCGGCCCGCGGCAATCCGCACTACGTGGTCCCGGGTCTCGAGGCGGCGCTGATCGACGATCTCCGCGACGTCGTCGCGATCCACCCGTGGGAGGAGACCGCCGATCCCGCCGCCCTCACCGGCACGGTGGTCGGCGGCGCCGCTCCGGTGGTCGCTGTCAACGCCGATCTCTGGTCAGTCTTCACGCTGCGCATGCAGGCGGCGATGCCGGGCGCCTCGTGGGTGGATGCCACCCCTGCCCTGCGTCCGCTCCGCATGCGCAAGGACGCCGCCGAGGTCGCCATCCTCCGTGATGCCGCCCACCGCACCGACGAGGCGTGGGAGGAGTTCATCACCACCCCGCTCATCGGCCTCACCGAGAAAGAAGCCCTCGCGCGGCTGCTCGACCTCACCTACCAGCGCGGCCTCGGGCCCAGCTTCGGGGTGTGCGCGAGCGGTCCCAACAGCGCTTCACCCCACCACAGCTCGGGCGATCGCGTCATCGGCCACGGCGACGCCATCGTCTGCGACTGGGGCGGCACCCTCGAGGGGTACAACAGCGACGTCACCCGCTCCGCCATCGCCGGTGAGGCCAGCGACGCCTACCGCGCCGCCTACGCCGTGATCCTCGAGGCCAACCAGCGCGTCCTCGAGGCAACCGCTCCGGGCGTCGCCTGCGAGACGCTCGACACCATTGCCCGCGAGATCATCACCGCGAACGGCTACGCCGAGCACATCCTCCACCGCGTCGGACACGGTCTCGGTCTCTCGCTGCACGAGGAGCCGTATCTGGTCCTTGGCAATGCCTTGCCACTTGAGGAGGGGATGGTCTTCTCCGACGAGCCCGGCCTGTACATCCGCGGCAAGTTCGGGATCCGGATCGAGGACGCGGTGGTCGTCACCCCCACCGGCGGTGAGCGGCTGAACGAGGCCACCCGCGCCCTCACGATCCTCCACTAGCGAGACGTGGGTTACTCGGCCTTCCAGTGCCAGATCTGGCGCAGGTCGGTCGAGTCCACGATCCCGTCATCGCGCACGTTGATCAGCGGGGCCATGAAATCCGCCCAGCGGTGATGCACCTCGGAATCCCACAAGGTCTTCCATGCCTCGTCATTGGTGACGCGCGAGGTGAGGATGATCATGTCATCCACATTCCATGAGCGGATCTCGAGGATGCCCGACTGCTCCAGCTCCTTGGTGAGCTCCGGCCAGATGTTGTCATGCCAGTGGATGTACTCGTCGAGCTTCCCCGGCTTCAACCGGAGAATGAACGCGCGATGCTCACCGTGTGCCATGGTGGTGCTCCGTTTCTCCTGATCACCCCGCGCCGGCCGCCCCGGGCGGATCGTGCCGCGCTCAGCCGGCCAGCACCTCGAAGAACCGCGCCTCGGCGGCGATCATCCGCTCCAACTCGGCGAGATCCTGCGATTCATCCGGCCCGTGCACCGAGGAATACTGCCCCTCCTGCGCGCCCCAGACGACGAACTCGGCCGTCGGCACCAGCTGCTGCAGTGCCCCCAGCAACGGGATCGACCCGCCGGAGGCGGTGGAGGCGACTGGTGTCCCGAAGACCTCGTGCATCGCGGTGCGCGCCGCGGTGTCGATCGCGCCGCCGGCCGGGGCCCGGAACGCCGCGCCGCCGCCGATGTCGGTGATCTCCACCTCCACCCCCCATGGCGCGATTGCGCGGATGTGGTCCACCAGCAACCGCTGCGACTCCTCCACATCGGAGCCCGGCGCGATCCGCAGGCTGATCTTCGCGCGCGCCTCGGGCACCAAGGAGTTCGACGCCCCCGCCACCGGTGGCGCGTCGATCCCGATCGCCGTGACCGAGGGCCGCGTCCACAGCCGTGTCGCGAGGCTTCCGGTCCCGATCAGCTGCACTCCCGGGCGCACCCCCGCCGCGAGGCGGTAGTCGTCCTCGCCGACGTCCTCCCCCTCCCACTCCCAGCGGGTCAACCCGGCGATCGCGACATCCCCCTGCTCGTCCAACAGCCCGCTGAGGATGCGCGCCAAGGCCATCATCGCGTCCGGCGCGCCACCCCCGAAGCCACCGGAATGGACCATCGAGTTGAGCGAGCGCACCGTCACCGTGCACCCCGCGACGCCGCGCAGGGCGATGTTGATCTCGGGACGACCGGCGGCGCTGTTCCCGCCGTCGCCGATGATGAAGGCATCCACCCCGTCGACGATCCACGGGTTCTCCTGCACGAAGGGTCCGAGACTGCTCCCGGTCTCCTCCTCGCCCTCGATCAGGACGCGCACCCCCACCGGAGGCTTCCCCCCGAAGAGCTTCAATGCACCGACGTGCATCATCACACCCGACTTGTCATCGGCCGCGCCGCGCCCGTAGATGCGCCCGTCCCTCACGAACGGGGTGAAGGGGTCCGCGGTCCAACCCTGCTCCATCGGGGCGGGTTGGATGTCGTAGTGGGCGTAGAGGAGCACCGTGGGCGCACCCGGCGGGGCGGGGATGTCCGCGTAGATCGCGGGATAGCCCCCCTCGACCGGGAGGATGCGGACATCCTCCACCCCGGCGGCTCGGAAGAGATCGGCGGTCTTCTCCGCCGCTTCCAGCACCGGCCCCGGCGGGTAGCCCGGGAAGGCGATTGACGGGATCGCGGTGAAGGCCAGCAGTTCCTCGGTGATCCACGGCATCATCGCCGCGGTGCGCGTCTTCAGGTCATCCAGTGGCATGGCAAGCTCCTTCCAGCGGCGGACGGCCGATCCCTGAGGCGGCCGACCGCGCCCGTGATCGCGTCTCGGACATGCGTGGAGGATACCGACTCCGCCCGACCCCTGCCCGTTGCCCCGGCAATCGGGTATCGTGCCCCACCACCGTTCAGCGACACTCCGCAGAGGAGAGGACCCGCATGGCCACACTTGATCGCGACCGGCACCGCGCCGCACCGGCTGCCGACGCTCTCGCCACCTTCCTCGCCGATCCCGACCTTCGCTACTTCACCCTACCCGGCCACAAGCGCTCACCGCTCCTCGCCGAGGATGAGCCCGCCATCCGCTACGACGCCCCCGGCTCGGTGGTGTGGGATCCCCCCGGTGGGATCCTGCCGCCGGGCTTCGTCAATCCGCAGGAGCAGGCCGAGCATCTCGCCGCCGATCTCTGGGGTGTTGACTACGCTCGATTCGTCGTCTCTGGTTCCACCCAAGGCAACCTCGCCTTGATGCTCGCCGCCGGCCCCCCGGGGAGCAAGGTGATCATCCCGCGCGGCGCCCACAAGTCGCTCGTTGCTGGGCTCGCCTTGGCAGGGCTCGAACCGGTGTGGATCGTGCCGCAGTTGGATGTCGCCACCGGCCTTCCGCTCGGCGTCACCCCGGCCGCGGTGCGGGCCGCCCTCGCGACCCATCCCGATGTCTCCGCGATCGCCCTGGTGGAGCCCTCGTGGCTGGGCTTGATGGGCGACGTGGCCGCGATCGCGGAAATTGCCCATGCCCATGGCATCCCGCTGCTCGTCGATCACGCATGGGGTGCCGCCTTCGGCTTCCACCCTGCGATGCCGCCCTCGGTGATGCGCCTCGGCGCCGATGCCGCTATCACCTCAATCCACAAGACCCTGCACGCCTACACCCCCGGCTCCCTGCTCATGGCGAACAGCGGGGTCCTCGATGTCGAGCGCCTCGAGCGCGCCTTCCAAACGTTGAACACCACCAGCCCCGCCGCCCCGATGATCGCCAGCCTCGACACCGTCCGCCGCGACATGGCCCTTGAGGGCGCCGCGTTGCTCGATCCGGTGGTGCGTGCCGCGGCGATGGTGCGCGACCGCCTGAGCGACATCCCCGGTCTGGTGATGGTCAACCCATCGTGGATCGACCTTCCGGCGGTTCACGCCGTCGATCCCACCAAACTGGTCTTGATCATGCCTGGCACCGGGGCAGATGGGTTCGCGCTCCGCGCCGACCTCTGGCAGCAGGGCATCCGGCTCGAACTCGTCGATCGCGACTCCGTGATCCCGCTGCTCACGCTCGGGGATCAACCCGGTGATGCCGAGCGGCTCGCCGATGCCCTCCACGCCTCGCTCCACCGCCACGCCGGGCCGCCTCGCCTCCCCACCGCGAGCACCACCCTCTGGGGCTTGATGCCACAGGTCGGGATGTCGCCGCGGGACGCCTTCTTCGCTCCTGCCGAGACGGTCTCGCTCGCCGATGCCGTGGGCCGCATCGCCGTGGAGACGGTGGTCCCCTATCCCCCCGGGGTCGCCGCGCTCGCGCCCGGCGAGGTGGTCACGCCGGTGGTGATCGACGCCCTGCGCGAGGTGCGCGATGCCGGGTGCCGCATCGCCTACTGTGCCGACCCGACGCTGGCGACGTTGCGCGTCGCGACGAGGCGCTAGCGAAGGCCAGCGATCTCGCGCAGGCGCTTCCAGATGACGACCATCACCTCGGTGTCATAGCCGCAGTAGGTGCGGAGCGCGCTGAAGAGGGTGTTCCGCCGCGCATGGGTGGTCTCGGGCAGCATCGCCTCGAGCCACGCCGCCTGCGCACCGGACCCATCCCCGACCCAAAGGTCGGAGTAGTCGAGTGCCGGCGCGAGGACCGGTTGCACCACCTTCAGGCTGGCGCTGCCGCGGAAGGCGGGCGAGACATACATCCGCTTGGTGACCACATCCATCAGGTCGATCATCCGGTCGTTGAGTCCGAGCAGAAAGGTGGCGTACTCGGGATAGCGCTCCGCCATCTCGCGGTTGCGCGATCGCTCGAACGACGCGTTCCACACCACCACCGACCCCATGTTCCCGATCACCCGCTGCAATGCGGCGAGCCAGCGCGGGGCATGCGCGAGCGTCGGATCCTCATGCAGGAACTCCACGTGCCACGCCGTGTCGATCTCCTCGACATGGAGCGAGAACTGGAAGGGGTCCTGTGCGTTGGGCCGGACGTTGCGGAATCGTGGGATCGGCATCACCACCGTCTCGTAATCGAGAAAGTGCACGGGGTAGCTGATGCCTTCCAGAAACGCGCGCAGCTGGGGTAGGTCAATGTGCTCCTCGGTGAGCAGCAGGTTCTCGAATCCCGCCAGCATCTGGTCGTTGAGGAGGGAGGTGTCGTCCACATCCTCGAGCCACATCCAGCCGCGATCGAGGAACGCCTCCACCTGCTTCGCCCGAATCCACGGGATTTCGTAGATGGTCCCGCGCGGATCCACCGCCGCCGTCCGCACCGGACACCAGTTGCCCTTGGTCTTGCGCGCACATTGGCACGCGGGCGGAGCCTCCTGATGGAGCGCGGCATGATGCGCGCCCATCTCGACGTGGAGGTCGGCCGCGAGCGCTTGCACCTTGTCGGTGACATCCACCTCCACCAGCAGGTGCGAAACATCGAGCGTCGCGCCCCGCACATAGCCATTGTTCAGCAGCAGCAATACCACCCGCGCCACCGGCAATCCGACGCGCTCGATCACCTCACGCTGAAACGCGGCATCCCACAAGTGGTCGCGATCGACCTTGCCGTCCTCCCCGACCGACGAACTCTTCACCTCGATCAGTGTCCATCCATCCCGACGAAGATCCAAGATGTCCGCCCGGGCGAGGAACCCCTCATCGGTGATGAAGGTCCCTTGATAGATCCGCGTCACGCCGCGCTCGATGGCATTCAGCGTCTGCTCGACGGCGACATCCATATCCAGCGCATCGATCAACACCCCACCCGGGAGGATCTCCCGCGCCAGCGCATCGACCTCATTGCCGAACCGCGCCCGCCACTGCTCCATCGGGTCCGTCGCCGGTGGGAGATCATGCGGGCGATGCTGCGCCGTCCATCCGTAGGCCGGACAGACACGGTAGTTCTGGAAGTCGGTCTTCTTCATCCGCAGCGCCACATCAGCCCTCCTCCGTCGCGATGTGGCGAGTGTACCAGCGAGATCGTCTCGCTCCGACCATCAGCCCTCGAGCGCCCCGAGCACCTGCAGGTGCGCCCGCATCCACCCGAGCGCATAGGCCATCCCAGCGTGCCACGGCGCGGCGCAGGCCATCTGCGGCGTGTGGTCCGGGATCAGCAGACCTGCATATCCTGCGTCGCGATAGAGCCGCAGGCAGTGGGACATGTCCACGTCACCCTCATCGAGGAAGACCTCGTGATACTCCGGCACCACCCCGCGCACATTGCGGAAATGCACATACCCGATGATGTCCTGCGCCGCGTATTCGGTGATCGCGTCCTGCAAGGTCATCCCGACATCACTCGTCATCTCCGCGATCGTCCCTTGGCAGAACTCGAGCCCGTTCGCGCGGCTGTCGCTGATCGCCCGCAAGCGGCGGTACTTCTCCGGGCGATTCACCAATCGCGCATGGCCGCGCAGCGCATCGAGCGGCGGGTCATCCGGGTGCAGCGCCAACCGCACCCCCGCCTCCTCCGCCACCGGCAACACGTCCCCGAGGAACCGCGCAAGGCGATCCCACAGCACCTCCGAGGAGGTGTCGGCGAGCACGCCTGCGGGGGCATCAGCGTCCACGGTCATGTTCCACACCTGCCCAAGCGGGATCGGCGTCTCGCGCGCGCCATCGCGGGCGGAGAACCCCACCGACTCCGCCCCGCCGCGCGCCCACGGCCCGGTCATGTGGCCCCACACCCCGGCGATGCTGAAGTTGTACCCGAGCACGGGGATGCCAGCCGCACCCATGTTGCGGATGATCTGCTGCACATCCCGAATCTGCGCATCGCGCCGCGGGCCGTCGAGGAGCACGTCGTACCAGAAGGCCGGATCGAGATTCTCGAGCGCGTGCAGCCGCAGCCCTTCCGCCTCGACCGCCTGCCGCAACGCCGACAACTCCTCCGCCGACCAGATCGGCTTCGGACCGGTGTAGCCCCATCCACCGTCGCGCGAATCCGGGATGCGCGGGCCTTCCGCGAAGTAGTCGGTCAGGTGCGCCACGATGTCGGTCGCGCCCGCCTGCCGCGCGAATCGGAAGTTCTCCTCTGTCAGCATCTGCCGATACAGCCCGAGCCCCACCCGCATGATCGTCGTCCTTCCGCGCGGCGCGAGACTCGCGCCGATGCTATCGTGCCCGCATCGGGATCATCCCCGCATCGTGCGGGTTCGGACAAGCACGGAGCACCGCCATGCCGCAATGGACCTCGGACGACGAACTCTTCGCCCTCGCCAAGCGCGAGTTGTTCACCGCCGTCGTCGGCGACTGCCTCGACCACATGGGCCTGCGCCGCCACTTCCTGCCGCCGGTCTTCTCGCCGCTGCGCGATGACATGGTCACGATCGGCCGGGCAATGACGGTCCTCGAAACAGATGTCTATGACCCCGCCAGCATCACCGGCGGTCCGCAGGGGGATACCGACCTGAAGAAGGCGTTCGGCCTGCTCTTCCGTGCCCTCGATGACCTCCGCCCGAACGAGGTCTACCTCTGCACCGGCGGCACCCCGCGCTACGCCCTCTGGGGCGAACTGATGAGCCTCCGCGCGAAGGCCTGCGGTGCGGTTGGCGCGGTCGTCGACGGCTTCTCCCGCGACACTCCCGGCATCCTCGCGCTCAACTTCCCGGTCTTCTCGCACGGGCGCTATGCACAGGACCAAGGT
This sequence comes from bacterium, assembly GCA_029977305.1. Taxonomy (GTDB): domain Bacteria; phylum Chloroflexota; class Chloroflexia; order Thermomicrobiales; family UBA6265; genus CADCWF01. The sequence continues at coordinate 7,637 of JAPOLF010000027.1, forward strand.
GTGCGGGGCAAGGTGGTCGATTGGCGGGTGCCGCTCGAGTTCGCGAATGGCGTGCGCGTGAACTCCGGCGATGTCGTCTTCGCCGATCTCGACGGCGTGCTCGTCATCCCGGCCGAAGCGGTGGAGGAGGCCTTCACCCGCGCCATCGAGAAAGTCCGCGGCGAGAAACTGGTGCGCGATGCCATCGTCAACGGCATGAGCACCGTGGATGCCTTCGCCAAGTTCGGCATCATGTGACGACAGGTCCGCGCCGCTTCGGCGATGATCGCCACGGTGTGGTCTCGCCCACGCCCTGACCTCCTGCACCTCACCGGAGACCGACGATGACCGACGCCCCGCTCACGGCCCAAGTGCTGACCAACCGCGCCATCGAGTCCGCCAACAACGGCGAACTCGGCGACGCCCGCACCCTCCTCGCCGAGGCGCTCACCCGCGACCCGAGTTATCGCTTGGCGTGGCTCTGGTACGCGCACGTCGCTGATTCCGACGGCGAGCGCAAGTTCTGCCTCCAACAGGCAAAGGCACTCAAGGACGACCCGAGCCTCGCCGCCGACCTGCAACGCCTCATCAAAGTGGAGGCGGAGCGGCCCAACGCGCTGCGCGAACTCGTCGACCCCGAACCGCCGCCGCATCTCGGCCCGATCACCGCGGGCAAGCGCCCCGGATTCGATTGGTGGTGGATTCTCGGCGTGGTCGCCGCCGTGGCCTTCGCCGCGGTGGCGCTCTGGTACTTCGCGCCGGAGGAACGGCAAACCGGCGAGCCCGTCTACGTGGCCTTCGTCTCCGGATTCACCGACGAGCCCGGCGACATCTCCACCGAAATGGAGCGGGTCGCCCAGCTCAGCTGGGACACGATCAACGCCCGCGGCGGCATCAACGGCCATCCGGTCCAGATGCTGGTCTACGACGACGATGACGACCCGGCGAAAGCCGAGGAGATCGCCAAGCAGATCGTCGCCGAGGACAAGGTCCTCGCGGTCATCGGTCACGGATCGAGCGCCGCCTGCGCCGCGGCCGGACCGATCTACCAAGCCGCGGAGATCCTCGTCATCTCCAGCGTCTGCACCATCGACAGCATCACCCGCAACAACGACTGGTTCTTCCGCTCCACCTACGACAACCATTACCAAGGCATGGGTATCGCGGCGTACCTCGACGACATCCTCGACGCGCAGGACGTCCTGCTCCTCGTGAGCGACGACATCGACAGCATCAACCTCGCCGACAACATCGAGAAGTTCTCCGACGGCGTCAATCTCACCCGTCTCCCCATTGCCGACACCACCGGTCGTGGACTGCTTGGCGTGGTCGATGAGATCAAGCGCATCACCGACCGCGACACCATTCTCGTCTTCGCCACCCAAGACGACATCGCCGAGCAGTTGGTGATCGCGATGCGCAATCGCGGCATCACCAACCAGGTCCTCGGCGGCGACAACCTCGGCTCACAGGCATTCCTCAACCGATTCAGCGACATGCCGCAGGAACAGCTGAGCCCCGGCTACTACAGCGACGGGATCATCGCGGCGGCGCCGATGGTCGTCGACAGCCTCTCCGGCAATGCGCTTCAGGCCCTGCGGATCTATCGCGCGCGTTTCGGCACCGATCCCGATTGGCAGGCCGCCACCACCTATGACGCCACCTACGCCATCCGAGACGCGATGGCCCGTTCCGGCATCACCGGGTTGCCGGAGAACCGCATCGAGGAGCGCCACGCGATCCGCGATGCCATCGACGCGATGGACACCCCCGCCACCGCATCCAACGGCGTGCTCGGACAGATCTTGTTCGACAAGGACGGCACCATGCCGCGCTACCCGGTCTTCGGGATCGCGTCAGGCGGCACGTATGTTTCCGCCCCGGTGCAATTGCACCCCTACGCCCCCGTCTCGGCCACGTCACTCCAAGCGGACCTTGCCTCCGGCAAGTCGTTCGTCGTCGACAACGTGGTCCTGCAGCGCCAGCAGATCGTCTTCACCGGGATCAACTTCAACGAAGTGAGCGATCTCGATCTCGGCAACCCGTCGTTCTACGCCGATTTCTTCATCTGGTTCACCTATGCCGGCGATGAATCCGCGACCAACATCGTCTTCCAGAACGCCGTGAACCCCAGCCTCGCGCTCGGTGACCCGATCCGCGAGAGCGCCACGCCTGATGGCCTCACCTACCGGCTCTACCGCGTCACCGGCCGGTTCAAGGCACCACTCGAGTTCCAGGACTTCCCGTTCGATGTTCAGGATCTCGTCGTCGTCTTCCAGAACAAGACAATGCCCTCGAGCGAACTCGTCTACGCAATCGACCAGAGTCTGCTTCAGACCCCGCAGGAGGTTCGCCTCGCGAGCGGGATCGACGTGACGGCGTCCATCAACCAGATTCCCAACTGGTTGGCAACCAGCGTCGACTTTTATCAGGAGACCATCGGCAGCAGCAGTTTCATGGGCGATCCGACCGCCAACTCGGCGCGCGGCGTCCATTTCTCGCTCATGGCCAGCGACATCACCATCGAACGCGACATCAAGCCCTTCCTGATCAAGAACCTGCTGCCGCTGGCGCTGCTGGTGCTGGTGACCTACGTCTCGCTCTACTTCCCGCACAGCAGGACGGGTGCCCGCGTCTCCTTCGGCATCACCGGCATCCTCACCGGCGCGGTGATGCTCAACAACGTCACCAACTCCCTGCCGGACGTCGGTTACACCGTCGCCATCGAATGGCTGTTCTATGCCTTCATCCTGCTGTCGGCGTGCTGCATCATCATCGGGCTCGTGGGCGATTACCTCTGGGACCAGCGGAACCTCGTCACGCTGCGCCGCCTCGATCTCTTCTCCCACGTCTTCTTCATCACCTTCGTCGTCTCGGTGGTGATGGTGTATGTCGCGAGATTTGACCTGGTGGCCGGCTAGGCTGCGCGGAGCCGCCGCGCGTTGATCGCGGTCGCGGCAATCGCGATCACCGCGCCGACCACCGCCATCCCGAGCGCGAGCAGCACCGGCAGGTTCAACATCACCTCGAGCAGGGCATCCGCCACCGCACGCGAGTTCGGTTTCGGGATCTGCCCGAGCAGAATCCGCTGCCCCACCAGCAGCACGACCAACAACACGACCATGCTGATCGTGAGGCCCATGCCGAGGCGTCGCACCCAACCCCAACGCCCGGGCGCGACCGCCACCACCGCGAGGAAGAGCGCCAGCGCAGCGACGGGAAGCGCCAACCCAAGCACGCTCACCGTGCGCAACACCGCGCGCAGGGCGTCCGCGTCAGCTTCGTTCATCAGCTGGATGCGCAGCTTCTCGCCCGGGATCCGGATCTTCGCCAGCAGCGGGATGCCTGAATCGGCGAGGTCCTGCTGAATCTGCGGGAGGAACGGCACCAGGTTGAGCTCGAGCGGACCCGTGGTGTCCTCCGTGGCGAGCAAGCGCTTCTGGATCAACCGCATCGCATCATTCCAGGCGGCGGAGAATTTTGGGGACTGCATCGCCTTCTGGGTTGCAGCCTCGGCGCGGGCGCGGATCGCTTCCTCGTTGAATCCGAGCGGGATGGTGATCCCGCCGACCTTCACCTCAGACCCGAGTTCCGCGATGGGGGTGGCCGCCGGAAGCATCGCCGCCGCCTTGCCGAAGATCCGCTCACGGACCGCGGCAACCAACTCGTCACCGGCCGACGCCACCCGATCATTCGCCTTCTCGGTCAGCTTGGCCGCGGCCACCCCGACATCCTTGGCAATCGCATCACGCATGTGCTGGTTCGTCGCGATCGGTGCGACGAGCGCCTCGAAGTGATTGGTGTCGAGCAGTGAGTACTTGGCCCATCCGGCCACCAGCGCCAGTGGCGCCATGATGCAGAAGAGCACCAGCAGAACCCAAGCAGTCCCGCTGCGCAGCCTGGACGGCCGCTTCCGTGGCGCGGCGGCAGACGCACTCACACCGCTCTCGAGGACGCCGTCGGTCATCACCGATCCTTTCCGCTCACGCCGAGTCATCTCTCGGCGGATCGTACCGCCTTCCGAGGACGGCCGAAGCCATCGCCCCGCCGATCAACACCAGACTCGTCAGGTAGAAGAAGACCAGCAGCAGGAGCACGCTGCTCGCGGCGCCATAGGCGCTCCCCGGGTTGGAGACGTTCAAGTAGATCTGGAACCCCTTGAGCAGTGCCACCCAGATGATGGTCGCGGCGGCCGCTCCGGGCAGGAACCATCGCCATTGATGTTGCATCCCCGCCCCGAAACGGTACATCAACACCAGTGCGCCGAACACCAGCAGCAACGACAACGGCTGCCGCAGGATCGTCCAGATCGTCGAGGCTTGATCCTCCCCACCCGTCACCTGGCCGAGCAGCCTGCTGATCGACTCCCCGAACAGGAACAGCAGAAAGCCGAGCACCAGCATCACCGAGAGCAGCAACACGGAGAGTGCCCCCATCAGACGCCGCAACCAGTAGGGGCGTTCATCCTTGACCCCACCGGCTTGGGCACAGGCGTAGGCCATCGATTGGAATCCGCCCCCCGCGATCGCCAGCGCGACGAGCGATGTCGCGATCGCCGAGACCGTCGGCACGAATTCGTGGGCCCGCTGGATCGCGCCATCGATCAGTGAATCCAGCACGGGACGCAATTGCTCCGGCGCTTGGCGATTGATCGCCTCCTTGATCGAGTCGGTGATCTGGAAGTTGAAATGGCCGTCGATTTGGACCGCGATCGCCATCACCGCCAACAGGATCGACGGCAGGGCGAAGATCAGGCTGTACGCCACCTGCGCCGACAACGCGGTCGGATTCGACGCCTTGATCGAACCCATGATGTCGTCCCACAGATCCTTGACCGTGGGGGTGCGCACGTCAGGTGGCGCCTCGCACGTCTCCGCCGGCACCGGCGATGGCTGCGCAGGATGATCGACGTCAGCCATCGTGGCGCGGTGCTCCCATCAGTGACGCGCTATTTCGCGCTGCGCAGTTGCATCGTCGCGAGCCCGGCGAGCAACGCACCGCCGATCAGCACGATCCACCCGAGCAACGATGACCCGGTGCCGGTGTCCCCGGCGAACAACACCATGATGCCAAGCGCGATCGCCAATGCCGAGTTGAGCAGCACCTGCATCTGGAACCCGCCGCCGCTCTTCGTCATCAGCATCCCCGCGATGCCGATCACCCCGACCACGAGCAAGCCCATCCCGAGCACGGTCTTCGCCGCCGACGGCGTCATCGAGGACCAGACCGGTTCGAGGGCGACCAAGGTGCCTACCGTCGCCCCGACTCCGCCGCGCAGCATCTGGTATGGCAGGAACGGCTGATTCAGGTTGGCGAAGCCGCCGATGATCTCCTGGATGCTCAGCGCGAGCAGGGCCACGCCGAGCAGCACCCGCGTCGCGTCACGCGCCCCCTCCGGGTTCAGCAGCATGAACAGCCCGATCACCGCGAGCGCGATCCCCTCGAGCAGGATCACCGCTGGATTGGCGGTCCGCTTCCACGGCGCATTGTCCGAAAGAAACGACTTTGCAGTGTCAGTCATCTCGTTCCTCCTCTCGCCCTACTCTGAGTGGCAGACGCCGCCGTCCACCTCCCGGTTTTCTCACGAGGTGCCATCGCTCGGTGGGACATCGTTGAACGCCGGACGCGTCCGGATATTGAACAGCACCGAGAGCGCCCGCACTGCCGACCCGATCACCACGGCCGTCCACCCGGCGATGAACGCCGGGACGCCCATCCAAAAATACATCCCGAGGAACGCCATGATCCCGATGAGCACCGCAAGCGCCGAGAGCGTCCCCGGCTTCAGGATCGTCACTTCCTGATTCACCATCACGTCTCGGATCACGCCGCCGCCCACGCCGTTGATCACCCCGACGAACACCGACGCCGGCAGTGACAACCCCGCCGCGAGACACATCTGCAACCCGACCAATCCATAGGCCGCCGAGCCGATCGCGTCGATCAACTCCACCGTGAGATCGATGTGCTGCATCATCCGCTGCAGCCGACGCCCGAACGCCCACACCGCACACGCGACCACCACCGCGAAGAGGATCGGCCAGCCGTCCTTCATCGCCTCGGGTGGCCCGTTGTTGATGAAGATGCCGTCGCGGATCAGGCCGCCACCAACGGAGCTGATGATCGCCAGCATCACCAACCCGGCGATGTCGTAGCCGCGGCGCGCAGCGATCAACGCACCCGACATCGCCCACAACACGGTGGCGACGTAGGTGAACGACATCGGCAATTGGAAATCCATGGATCCCGAGGTCACGACGCACCCTTCCGGAAACCACGCCACGAACGCCGGCGGCTTGCGCTAGTGTACGGTCATCGCGGAACGATGCACCGCACCCTCCTGCCCGAGCAACCGCCGCTCCGCAGGATCGCCAAGGATTCTTCCCATGTGCACCGCTGACATCAACTCCCATCTCGGCGACCACACGCCCCGGCAGCGCGCCGCTCGGCGCTCCTTCACCCTGCCGGCGGCATCGCACGTGGTCGACCTCACCCACGTCCTCCACCCGGGGTTCCCGGTCTGGCCGGGGGAGGCTCCGATCGAGATCACCCCGGTGATC
>JAPOLF010000027.1:14185-14441 GCA_029977305.1 bacterium
ATCACCGCAAGCGAGCACATTGGCACGCACCTCGATGCCCCGCGCCATTTCTGGCACGGGCCATCCGCTGAGGACCTCGATCCCGCCGGGTTCTTCGCGCCGCTCGCGGTGGTCGACATCCGCGACCGCGCCCGCATCGATCCCGACGCCACGCTCACCGTTGCCGATCTGCTGGCCTGGGAATCCGCGCACGGGCCAATTCCCGCCGGCGCCTGCGTCGCGATGCTGAGCGGCTGGGAGGCACGAGTCGACGATC
>JAPOLF010000280.1 GCA_029977305.1 bacterium
CCATCCGATTCGCCCTGCGCGATGCTGTGGATCGGGGCGTCGCCGTGCGCGTCCTGCTCGAGGAGCATCCGTTCGGCGGCCCCGGCGACCAACCTGAGACCTTCACGTGGCTTGCCGAGAACGGGATCGATGTCCGCTGGTCCGATCCCCGCTTCGCCTATTCGCATGTGAAGACGATGACGGTCGACGCCACCGTCGCGCTGATCATGAATCTCAACCTCACCGAGGCCGCGTTCACCCGCAATCGCGAGATCGGGATCGTGACCACGGATCGGGTGCTGGTCGATGAAGCCATCGCCCTCTTCGAGGCCGACTGGAACCGCGGTGCCGAACCAGCTCCTGGCCCGCTGGTGGTGAGCCCGCAGGATGCCCGCCGGACGGTGCTCTCCCTCGTCTCCACTGCGACGGCCACGCTGGATCTCTACCTCGAGGTGCTGCGAGATGAAACAGTGATCACGAGCCTGATCGACGCCGCCGCGCGCGGAGTGGGCGTGCGCGCTGTCCTTTCGCCCGGCGACGGCGTCGGCGAGGAGACGCTTGCCACCCTCCTTGACCACGGGATCGACGTCCGCTGGGTGACCGATCTCTACGTCCACGCCAAGCTGCTGCTCGCCGACGGCACCGCAGCGATGGTCGGGAGCCAAAACCTCACCACGGGCTCGTTGGACGCCAACCGCGAGATCGGCGTCCTGCTCACGGACGAGATCTCTCTCACCCGCGTGGCCGAGGTTTTCGACCACGATTTCCGGTATGGGCAGCCGATCATCCTGTGACTTAATGTCACAATAATGACGATTTCACGGTAGAAATCCGCAGATTGTCCGTTTATCACGACCTATTCCTTGACGTCTTGACATGCCAAGGGTGTACGTATACCCTGTGCGTACAGGGAGTCCCGAGGAGCTCATGGCTCCGGACCCCCCACCGGTTCCGTCAACGGCGAGCGATGCTGCGGGGTTTCGCTCGATACCGGGTCGGCCGCCGGGTTGTCGGTGGAACCGTACGCGTTGCGGGGCGTCGTGCGGGAAAGCCGTTCAGCAGGGGACCAGTCCGGAAGGCAGGTTCGTCGGGGCCCCCTTTTTCTTGCCCGGCTCACCGCTGACGGAGGCCGCGATGCTCGCCTCGCCGATCTGGCGCAACCCGAGTTTCGTCCGGCTCTTCTCCGCCGCCACCGTCTCGCTTTTCGGTTCGCTGATCACGCGGACCGCCCTCCCCTTCGCAGCGATCATCACCCTCGATGCCTCCCCGTTGGCGGTGGGGATGATCAGCGTCGCCAACATGCTTCCCGGGTTCCTGCTCGGCTTGGTCGTCGGGGCGTGGGTGGATCGCCGCCACCGCCGTCCGCTGATGGTTGCTGCCGACCTCCTCCGGGCGCTCCTGCTGCTGAGCGTCCCGATCGCCGCCATAACAGGACACCTCACGCTCGGTTTGCTGTTGGTGGTGGCCGCCGGCATGAGCGTGCTCGATGTCGTCTTCGAGGTGGCGGACCGGTCGATCCTCCCCACCATTGTGGAGCGCGACCATCTCGTCGACGCCAACGCCGCCCTCAGCGCCTCCGGGTCGATCGTGGAGACGGCATCATTCGGTCTCGGCGGGTGGCTGGTGCAGCTCTTCACCGCCCCGTTCGCGATCCTGATCGACGCGGTCTCCTTCCTCGTCTCGGCGATCTTCCTGCATGGCATCCAGGAGTCGCGGCACGAACCGGCACCGGAACCGGAGGCTGATTCGGCGGACTCTCCCTCGATCTTCAGCGAGGCGCTCATGGGGCTTCGCGTCGTGCGGGACAACCCGGTGCTTCGCTCGCTGTGGCTGAGCAATGTTGCCGCGGCGCTCGCGCATGGCGTGAGCATGGCGGCGTTCCTCATCTTCGTGAACCGCGATCTCGGCTTCGGCACCGGCGTGCTTGGCATGATCTTCGCGCTCGGCGGGATCGGCTCCCTTCTCGGCGCCCTCGCCACGAACCGGTTGAGTGCCCTGCCGCTGGGTCCGCTGCTCATCGGGTGCTTCGCCGCGGGGGCGGTGGGGTTCGCCTTGGTCCCGCTGGCGCCCGCCGCGGGGGTGGTCGGCGCGGCGTTTCTCATCGGTCAGCAGTTGATCAATGACCCGGCCATCACGATCTACGCGATCAACGAGGTGAGCGTGCGCCAAGGGATCGTCGGGGAGGACCTGATGGGCCGGGTCAACGCCACCTTCCGCGTCGGCGAGGTCGGGGCCCAGTTGACCGGATCCCTGCTCGGGGGACTTGCCGGCTCCGCATTTGGTGCGCGCTCCGCGTTGTGGATCGGGGTGGTGGCGATGATCCTCGGCACGGTGTGGCTGTTCGCGTCACCGGTGCGTCGCATGAATACCGTGACACCGCTCGAGGCCACCTCGTGACGGCCCCCCGATACGGGCTGGATGACGTCCGCACCGCTTGCGCGGAGGTGGCGGGTCAGGCCACCCACGTGCAGATCGATCGTGCGCGCCTCGCGTCCTTCGCACGGGAGGTCGCCACCCTCGATCTTGCTCCGCCAGAGTGGGACGGCGACCACCATTTCACGTGCACCCCAGAGGAA
>JAPOLF010000281.1 GCA_029977305.1 bacterium
GCACGGCGAGGCGTCTTCGTGCGCCACTTCGGCCGCCCTGACCTGCATCTTCAAGAATACCTTCGTGTTTCGATCGGGACGCGAGAGGAGAACACGATCTTCGCGACGGAGCTCGCCGCGATCCTCCGGGAGGGTGCGTGATGGCCGGAGAGGTGTTCCGCATCCGTCGCGCGACGGTCGAGCGAGAGACGCGTGAGACCCGGATCGCACTGACCCTGGATCTTGACGGCGGTGACGTCAGCGCACGGACTGGGGTGCTTTTTCTCGACCACATGCTTGATGCGCTCGGGAAGCACGGTCGCCTCGGCATCACCGTCGAGTGCACCGGTGATGCCGCGATGGACCCCCACCACACCGTTGAGGACGTCGGCATCGCACTTGGCACTGCGCTCAGGCAGGCGCTCGGTGATCGCAAGGGAATCGCCCGCTACGGGCACGCCTACGCGCCGCTCGACGAGGAGCTGGCGCGGGTGGTGGTGGATTGCTCTGGTCGCCCGTTCATTCACTTCGACGGGGTGATGCCGGAGCCGATGATCGGGGCCGATTTCGCCAGCAGTCTCGTCGAGGAGTTCTGGCGCGCGCTGGCCGTCAACGGCGGCCTCACCATTCACATGGACCTGATTCGCGCCCGCAACGCCCATCACGCCGCGGAAGCCCTCTTCAAAGCGGGGGCATTGGCAATCCATGCCGCGACCCGCCTGACCGGTGACCGTGACATCGTGCCATCCACCAAAGGGGTGCTCGCGTGAGGCCGAAGGTCGCGGTCATTGACTACGGTGCCGGCAATTTGCGGTCGATCTCTCGGGCGCTTGAGGCGGCGGGTGCCGACATCGTGATCGCCACCACGCCGCAATCCATTGCGGAAGCGGATGGGATTGTCCTTCCCGGCGTCGGACATGCAGGTGCCTCCATGCAGCGCATGCAGGAACTCGGCGTGGTCGAGGCGCTCCAGTCGCGCGTGCGCCAAGAAACGCCATTCCTTGGTGTGTGTCTCGGCATGCAACTGCTGTTCGGACCACAGGAAGAAGGTGGCGGAGAGGGGCTCGGATTGCTTCGCGGACGCGTCCGCTCCCTGCCGACCACGGTCAAGGTGCCGCAGATCGGCTGGAACATGGCGCGGCTCACCGCCAACAGCCCGATCGGGGCTGCCGGCACCGAAAGCGACTTCTACTTCGTCCATTCCTTCATCGCCGACGATGTCGACCCCGCCGATGTGGCAGGCGTGACGGTCTACGGCGATGTCTTTCCAAGCATCGTGATCCGCGGAAACATCTGGGGTACGCAATTCCATCCTGAGAAGAGCTCCGCCGCTGGCATCGCGCTCCTCCGCGCATGGGTCGACCTGGTCTCGCAGGTGGCGGCAACGACCTCGAGGGCGGTGCCGGCATGATCATCTATCCGGCGATCGATCTTCGCGGCGGCCGCTGCGTGCGTTTGGTCGAAGGAGACTTCAATCGGGAGACCCAATATGACGCCGATCCGGCCGCAGCAGCGCGACGCTGGGCCGAGGCCGGTGCTGAGTGGTTGCACGTGGTTGATCTGGACGGAGCGGTCGCTGGTCGCCCGACCAATCTCGAAGCAATCGCCCGCATCCGGGAATCCGTCTCCATCCCGATCCAACTCGGAGGTGGTTTGCGTGAACCCGAACACCTCCGCATCGCCTTCAATCTCGGGGTGAATCGTGTGATCCTCGGGACAGCGGCCCTGACATCCCCGGAATTGGTCACGCAAGCGGTGACCATCTACGGTGATGCTGTCGCCGTCGGTCTCGATGCGCGTAACGGTCGTCTCGCGGCTGCAGGATGGCTCGAGCAGACCGATGCACTCGCAACCGAGGTCGCAGCCCGCCTGCGCACCGCCGGAGTCCAGCACTTCATCGCCACCGACATCGCCCGCGATGGCACATTGCAAGGCCCGAACCTTGCCTCCCTGAATGAATTGCAGGCACTTCTCGGCCATGGGGTGATCGCGTCCGGCGGTGTCGGGACACTTGAAGACCTCCTCGCACTCAACACTGCTGGGGTGGCAGGTGCCATCGTCGGGCGAGCGATCTACGACGGGCGGGTGGATCTCGCAGAGGCAATCCAGCTCACGGCACCCGTCGGAGCGCCCCGTGAGTGAATCCACGCTGGCCGTTGACGTGAGCGGGATGCCGCGCGAACCCTATCGGCGCGTGATTCCCTGTCTCGATGTGACCAACGGCCGGGTGGTGAAAGGGGTCGAGTTCGTCAATCTCCGCGATGCGGGTGATCCTGTCGAACTCGCCGCCTTCTACAACGACGCTGGTGCCGATGAACTCGTCTTCCTCGACATCACCGCATCGTCCGATTCCCGCAAGACGATGGTGGATGTGATTCAACGCACCGCAGATCAGTTGTTCATCCCGTTGACCGTCGGGGGCGGCGTGCGCTCGACGGTTGACATGCGCGAATTGTTGCAGGCGGGAGCCGACAAGATTTCGGTCAACACCGCGGCGATCACCAATCCCGAATTGATCAGTCAGGGCGAAGCGATCTTTGGCAAGCAGTGCATCGTGGCCGCCATT
>JAPOLF010000282.1 GCA_029977305.1 bacterium
CGCGCGCAGTTTGGTGGCGATCGACGAGGGGGCGTCGCGCGTCGGCGAGATCGGCTTCGGGACCAATCCCGCCATCCCCGAACCGGTCGGCGACCTCTTCTTCGACGAGAAGATCCTCGGGTCGATGCACCTCGCGCTGGGACGGGCCTACGCCGAATGCGGCGGGACCAATCGCTCCGCATTGCACTGGGACATCGTCCACGACCTGCGCGATGGCTCCATCGTCACGGTGGACGGCATGCCGATCTGCGTGGATGGTCGCTGGCGCGCTACGGTTGATTGACCCAGGTCACGTAGCTCAGCACGCCGGACCCATCACCGGCAGGCGTGTCGATCACCCCGTGCTGCACATCGCCATCGGCTTGGGTCCCGGCGAGGGTCTCCGGGGCAAAGAACGAGGTGTCCGCCGCCGACGCGCCACGCGAGCGATTCACGGTCTGCTGGCGATCCCGGTGGTCGTAGAGATCGGCGATGTCCTCGAAGTTGGCGCGGACCGGGGTCAACGTCTCCTCGAGCAGATCGAGGGAGTCGTTGACACAACTCCCGCTGCTGTTCGGCGGGTGCGGCAACCCCAGCGAATGCCCGAGCTCATGGCAGGCGGTGTGCACCCGCGCCTTGCGCGTGTTGTACTGCCCGCCGGATTGATTGAAATAGTAGTCGTTGAATTGCACGGTAACTTTGGTGAAATGGTCGCCATCGTAGTAGAGCCTGGTCAAACCGAGCCAGCCGGTGTCGCCGTAGTCGGCGTTGCACACCTCAACCCGACCATTCGTCGGGCGGCAGGTGCGGCCGGTGGTGCCGCCGTCGACGAGCACCATGTCCACCTCGTCCGCTTCGCTCCACTGCGAGATGGCGCGCCGCACGTACTGCTTCCACGAGCCATCAACGTTGTCGCCCATCGAGAGCACGAAAGGCACCCGACGCGTGCCCCAGTGGCGAGAGCCAAGTCCGCTCCCGGTTGGTGCCGCACCACTCTGCGCAACTGCCTCGTGCAGCACTGGCGCGCCGAGCGAGAGGCAGGCAATGACGAAGATCACCACCTGGAGCGCCACCCGCGTGCGCACTCGTTGTCGTCCACCCAAGTGTTTGGCCATCACCGACTCGTCCTTGCATACGCGTTCGCGGCGGTGCGGGCCCCCACGCGTGACGCCCGATGCGTCACGTCTCCTCGCGCTCGGTTACTTGAGCGCCTTCTCAATGTCCTGCTTCAGCGTGTCCCACCCTTGCCAATCGACCTTGGTGCCGTTGATGAAGAAGGTCGGAGTCGAATCCACCCCGGCATCCTTCCCGGCCTGGACCGATGTGGCGACGCTGTCCACCGTCTCTGGCTTGTTCAGACAATCGCTGAACGCCGGCACATCAAGCCCGAGTTGGGTCGCCATCGCCGTCAACGCCGGCTCAGAGAACCCCTCCTCGCTCTTCTGGTTGCGGAACAGGGTGTCGTGGAACCGCCAGAACTTGCCCTGATCCGCCGCGCAGGTCGCCGCCTGTGCGGCCAGCACCGCATCGTTGCCGTGGATATCGAGCGGGAAGGGGCGGAACTCGAACTTCACCTGTCCGGATTTCACGAAGGCGTCGATGAGGACTGGTTCCACCGACAGGGCGAAGTTGCCGCATCCCGGGCAGGAATAGTCGCCCCATTCGACGAGCGTCACCGGTGCGTCGGGATTCCCCATCACCATCCGATCGGTGGCGATCGCGGTGTCGATCTCCGGTGCAATCGCGACGGCGGGCGCCGACGGTTTCCTCGTCACGAAGAAGACGACGGCGGCCACGATCGCGATCGCCAACACGCCGCCGACAACCGCGAAGATGCGCCGTCGCTGCTGTTCGCGTTCTTGCTCGATCTTGCGCTTGGCGCGATTGGAGAGCTTCTCCTCCGTCGCCTGCGACACGTTGCTGCCCGACGATGGCTTGCCATTCATGGGTTGCATTCCACGACTCCCTCGCTGTCATCCTCAGCCTGATCACGTTCGGTGATCGCGGGCCAGGTCGAGCGCCTCATGCTTCCTAGACGCTCGCCGGACCCGTTCGGTTCTATTGCCGCACGTCGTCGATCTTCCACATCCCGTCCTCCTGCACGAAGACCAACAGCGCCGCCTGTTGCTGCGTGTTGGCACCGGGCGTGGCAGGCCCGTGCGTGTGAAAGGCGGGATTGTCGATCAGGACCCGCGCCACGATCCGTCCATCATCCAGTTTGCGCACATCCGAGATGTCCAACAGCGCCACCCGCTCCGTCTGCGGGACGGGCAGCGGACGCTCGGAAACGGCCTTCAATGCCGCCGTCGGACCCTCCGGATAGGCATACCGTACGCGGTTGTCACTGTAGAGTGCCAATCGCCGCAAGGTGTCACCGGCATTCGAGCATCCAACCAACTGGCGCACGGTCTCCTTCACCGCCGCCTTCTCCGCTTCGGAGGCAGGAGTGCCGCCGATCGGATCGGCGGGTGGCTGGGCCGTGCCAGACTTCACGTTATCCCCGATGCTCTCGAGGGTCAGCG
>JAPOLF010000283.1:0-2241 GCA_029977305.1 bacterium
GCCGTCACCTCATCGCTTGCCTTGACCACAGTCCACCTCCTCGGGAGCGCTTGTTAGTCGGCAGCGGACTGGGTCACCGCGGCCGCCGGCGGCGCTGCGACAGGCTCCGCCACCGGTGAGCGGAATCGCACCTTCTGAGCGTCGATGAACATCGCGATGAGGATGATCAACCCCTGGATGACCTGGATCCAGAAGACCGACACGCGCATCAGGTTGAGGCCACTGTTGATCGTCGAGAGGAGCAGCACCCCACCGAGGGCGCCGATCATCTTGCCCCGACCACCGTTGAGGCTGATGCCGCCGATCACGGCTGCCGCCATGACCTGGAAGATGTACCCCTCACCGAGGTCGACCTGGACCGACCCGACGCGGCCTGCGAGCATCCACCCAGCGATGGCCGCCAGGAGTCCGCTGACCATGTAGACCTGGCGGATGCGCCTGTTCGCATCGATGCCGGACGCGACCGCAGCCGGACGATTGCCACCGATCGCGTAGAGATCACGTCCGAACTGCCGATGCTGCAGGACGATGTGCCCGATCAGGAAGAGCAGGAGCATCGCCACGACCGCAACGGAGATCTTTCCGACCCATGGCAGGGTCACCGCCGGCGCACTGCCGAGCCAGTAGAAGATCTCGGCCGGCGGGTAGTTGAGCCCGTTCACGGCGTTGCCTTCGGTGAAGGCCAGCATCGCGCCACGCAGGATCAACAAGAACGCCAACGTCACGATGAAGTTGTTCATCCGGCCATAGGTGATGAACGCACCGATCACCCAGCCGATCACCAACCCCATCACGAGGATGATCACGATGGAGAGGTAGGGATTCATCAGGAGACCGCTGCCCCAGTTGGGCGCCATGTTCGGCACGATCAACCAGAGACCGATCAGGGCTGCGAGGCCGAGCGTCGACTCCGACGAGAGGTCGAAGTTGCCGGTGATCAGCACGAAGGTCTGCCCGACGACCATCACCCCGAGCACCGCCGCAGCGGAAAGGATGTTCCGCATCGAGATCGGTGTCAGGAACTTGTCGGTCTGGGTGGAGAAGAAGATCACGACGCCGATCAGGATGATCCAGATCAGGTTGTCCAGGATCCCCGGAACGTATTTACGCCACTGCATGATCGGCCTCCTCGCCACCCTCAATCGCCTCGAGGATCCGGGCGGGCGCCATGTCGTCCACACCCTTGCGGAACTCCCGCACAATCGCCCCGCGATAGAACACCAAGATCCGGTCGCACATATCGGTCAGTTCCCCGAGTTCGTCAGAGACGATCGCGACTGCGACCCCGTCTTTGGTTAAGTCATCGACGATGCGCAGGATCTCGACTTTCGCCTGGACATCGACGCCCTGCGTCGGCTCATCCAACAAGAGGACTCGCGGCTTGGTTGCCACGAGTTTCGAGACGACCACCTTCTGCTGATTCCCGCCGCTCAGGTTTTCGACCGCCTGTTCCTGGTTCGGCGTCTTGATGCCGAGCCGATCGATGAAGTCCGCAACCAACCCATGCTCACGTCGCGGGTTGATGAAGCCCAGTACGTTCGACAACCGCTTGAGCACCGAGAGGGAGATGTTGTCCCGCACCCCGCGGATCGGGATGATCCCGAGGCCGTGCCGATCCCGCGGCAGGTACGCCACGCCGGACCCGAGCGCCTCGCCGGGAGTCGTCGCTCGGTACGGTGTGCCATCGATGGTGACGGACCCCGTTCCCAACTCCTCCAGGCCGAACAGGCCGCGCGCAAGCGCCCCGTTGCCACACCCCTCCAACCCGGTCAGACCCACGACCTCGCCCGCGTTGAGGGTGAGCGAGATGTCCTCGTAGACGCCTTGGCGGGTGAGGTGCTGCACCTCGAGCACCGGTTTGAGTTCCCGGGTGCGCGGCGGACGGGTGAAGCGCTCGACATCGGTGCCGCTGATCAGCTTCACCAGATCGCTTTGGGTCAAGGAAGACGTCGGGGCGTCGCCGACCACGGTGCCGTTGCGCAGGACCGTCACGGAATCCGAGATCGCGAACACTTCCTCGAGGTAGTGCGAGATGTAGATGAACGACGCCCCGGCCTGCTGCTGCCGCCGGACGAACTCGAAGAGCCGCTGCACATCATGTTTGGGCAGGGGCGCGGTTGGTTCGTCGAGAATCACCACGCTCGCGTCGGCAAAGAGCGCGCGAGCGATCTCGATCATCTGCCGCTCGGCGACGGAGAGGTCCTCCATCTTCCGGCGGACATCGATCGAAAGTCCGAATCG
>JAPOLF010000283.1:2251-2481 GCA_029977305.1 bacterium
GGAAGGCGTCTATGAATCGACCTTGCGGCGCAGCCCGCAGAAAAACCAGGTGCTCATGAATCGCGCCGGCAATCTTGACGGTCATGCGGTCAAACTGACCAAAGGCGTCACTTTGGAATCCGATGCCTCGGCATTGAGCGTCCGCCAATCGACAAACCCGCCGAACGACCGTGGCAGGTCACCCGTGAAGATGTTCTCCGCGATGGAAAGTGCCGGAACGAACTTCGCGT
>JAPOLF010000284.1 GCA_029977305.1 bacterium
TCCCACGACTGCGCGTAGTGGTGCCACGTGGAGGCGTTCGCCCCGAGCGTCGACGCCATCGGCGGACCGCCGCCGCCAAACTGGTAGCCGCCCCGCAGGCCGCCGAAGGGCTGGAAGAAGTTGCCGTCGAGCTTCGCGAGCATCTCGCGGCTCGGGCCGTGGGTGGCGAGCCGGTCGAGCACGAAGAGGATCACGTGCGCGTAGTTGAGATTGAGCTCGGGGATGTCGTAGCGGGCGTTGGCCGGCGTGTTGCGGGGGCCATAGGTCATCGGTCGACCGCGGGCCTGCTCGAACTCGTCGATGGCGGCACCGAGGATGCGCAGGCTGTTCTCGGCCTGCTGCACCTCGGAGCGGCGGATGATCGCCGCCGAGACGCCGAGCACCAACGAGACCAGAATCAGGATCACCGCCAACACCACCAGGATCTCGACGATGGTGAATCCGCGATTCGATCGGGGGGCGATTGAATTCGAGTTCATCGGGCAGCCCTCACCATGTTGTCTTCGTTGAAGCCGTCCGGATCGACGCGGACTGCGGAGTTCTGCGCTCGGTCCGGGCCCGGGGTCCACAGCGCGAACTCCGCGGAGCGCAGGGAGCGGCTGGTGGAGCGATCGCCGCCGGCGACGATGCTGCTCGCGTCGGCGAATCCGTCGAGTTCCTGGCCGGACGGGATCGACCACGGACGAAGCGCGACCACGTCTCCGAGATCGAGTCCCGGATTGAGCTTGGCGGGGTCGCTTCCGAAGTAGGGACGCCGCGTGTACTTGATCGGATTGCCCCAGTAGTCGCAGATCACCTTGGGGTAGAGATCGAAGTCGGGGATCTCGCCCGGGAAGGCCACGATGGGGTTGCCGTTGCCGTCGATGCCGGTGAGGGCGCCGAGCAGTCGACCGTCCTGCAGTTCGAGATAGGGTCCGAAGACCCGCCCCTCCAACTGCACCGAGTTGCCGGCGGAGTTCGGGAAGACGCCGGCGTCGCCGGGATTGCGGGCGAGGAAGACGCCTCTCGAGAGCCCTTGGGTCTGACGGGGATTCACGATCGCACCCCACGCGCCGTCCCGGCCCGGATCGCGAAGCCCGAGGGTGGGAATCTCGGTGGCGCCGGGAGCATCGGGGTTGGAGTAGGGCGGATCGCCGATGGCGCCGTATCCGTCGGCGCTGCGGTTTCCGTAGGCGAGCAGATACTCGGCCAGCGTCGTGATCGAATTCCAGGTCTGCTGCTGCAACGCGTTGACCGGAGGCGCGAGCACATCACGGGCGAATCCGAGGTTGCCCGGACTCTGGCTGCCGGAGGTGCCGCTGCGTCCGAGCACCGGGGGCAGGTAGCCGTGGTCGGTGCGGAACTGGGTCAGCCCCTGCTCGATCGAACCCATCAGGACCTGACTCTGTGCCTCCTGGCCGCTCCGCATGGCACGCTCCACCGCCACCACGAGCAGGGCGATGAGGACCACGATGATCGCCATGACGACCAGGAGTTCGACCACCGTGAATCCACGCGCGCTCGAAGCGGTTCGCCGCAGCATCAGGTGCCTCCCGCAACGCTTTCGATCATGGACACCAGCGGCATGAAGAGCGCCATCACGATGGTGCCGACGATGCCGCCGAGGATCACCACCATCAGCGGCTCCAGCAGGCTCAGCAAGCCCGCCACCGCCACGTCGACCTCTTCGTCGTAGTTGTCGGCGATCTTCATCAGCATGACGTCGAGGTCGCCGGTCTCTTCACCGACGTCGATCATGTTCACGACCAGGCTGTCGCAGACCTTCGACTCCCGCAGCGGATTGGCGAAGGTCTCGCCCTCGCGGATGGAGTCGTGCACCTTGCTGAGGGCCTTCTCGTAGACGTAGTTTCCCGAAGTGTCGCGGGTGATGGTGATGGCCTCGAGAATCGGCACGCCCGCGGAGATCAGGGTGCCCAGCGTCCGGGTGAATCTGGCCACCGCGGTCTTGCGCACCAGATTGCCCAGCACCGGTATCCGCACGATGACGGTGTCGGTGGCCGCCTTTCCGAAGGTGGTCTTGCGTATCAGCTTGTAGAAGACGAACGCGATGACCGGCGAGAAGATGATCCAGACGGCGCCGGGCACGGTCTGGTCCGGACTCGACTGCCCCGCCACCCAGCGGCTGGTGTCGATGAGCCAGAGGGTGAGACCCGGGAGCTTCACGTCGAAGTCGTTGAAGATCTCCTGGAACTTCGGAATGACGAAGTACATGATGCCGGTGACGATCAGCACCGCGATGGTGATGACCACCACCGGGTAGATGAGGGCGCTCTTGATGCGTCGCTTGAGTCGCTCGGCCTTCTCCATGAAGTCGGCCAGTCGCTGCAGGATCACGTCGAGCACGCCGCCGATCTCGCCCGCCGCCACCATCTTGCAGTAGAGCCGGTCGAACGCCGCGGGATGCTTGGCCATCGCGTCGGAGAGGCTGGAGCCGCTCTCCACGTCCTCGGCCACTCCGGAGAGGATGTTCTTGAG
>JAPOLF010000285.1 GCA_029977305.1 bacterium
ATCCTCGTCGCAGGTCCGAACTTCGGGGTAGGGTCATCGCGCGAGCACGCCGTGTGGGCGCTGATGGACCACGGATTTCGCGCCGTCGTCTCCCCCCGTTTCGGCGACATCTTCCGGAACAACTCCACCAAGACGGGACTTGTCCCGGTGGAACTTCATCCGGAGATCGCCGAGGCATTGCTGCAGGCGGTGATGCGAAACCCGAAGACCGAAATCCGCATCGACATCGCCACCCGCACCCTCACCGCACCCAGTGCCAACATCGAGGCGCAGTTCCCGTTGGACGACTTCACCCAGTACCGCCTGCTCGAAGGCCTCGACGACATCGGACTCACGCTCCGCAACCAAGACGCCATCAGTACCTACGAACTCGATCGTCCCGCGTGGATGCCCCACGTCGAAAACGTCTGATCGCAGCCCGCTACACCAAGAAGGAGCCCGAAATGTCATCGCCGACCTCGGCCAAGATTGTCCTGCTGCCCGGCGACGGCGTCGGTCCTGAGGTGGTCGCAGAGGCAGTTCGGGTGCTTGAGGCGGTGGCGCAGCGATGGGGACATTCCTTCAGCTTCGAGACGCTGCTTATCGGCGGCGCGGCGCATGATGCGTATGGTGAGCCGTTGCGGGCGGTCGACATCGAGACCTGCCGCGGAGCAGATGCATTGCTGCTCGGCGCGGTCGGCGGGCCAAAATACGACGCCGTCCGCCCAGAGCGCGGACTGCTGATGCTTCGGAAATCGCTGGAGCTCTTCGCCAACTTGCGCCCGGTGTCCGTTCTTCCGGCGCTCTATCCCGCGTCACCCTTGAAGCCCGAACTCCTCGATGGCGTGGACATCATGGTCGTCCGCGAGTTGACCGGCGGCATCTACTTCGGCCAGCCATCGCACCAGACAGAAGACGAGCGCGGCAAGGTGGCGGTCGACACCCTGGTCTACCACGAGTTCGAGATCGAGCGCGTCGTCCGCCTCGCCTTCGAGATCGCACGCGGCCGCCGCAAGCAGGTTGCCAGTGTCGACAAGGCCAACGTGCTTCAATCGTCACGCATGTGGCGCGGGATGGTGGATGAAATCTCCAAGGACTACCCGGACGTTGCCTACCAACACGTCCTGGTCGACTCCATGGCGATGCACCTCATCACCCAGCCCGCCCGTTTCGATGTCATCGTCACCGAGAACATGTTCGGTGACATCCTGACGGATGAGGCCTCCGTGCTCTCCGGTTCGATCGGGTTGCTGCCGAGCGCGAGTCTCGGACCGCACCAAGGTTCCGGTCGCCGTCTTGGCCTTTACGAGCCGATTCACGGGAGTGCCCCCGACATTGCCGGGCAAGGCAAGGCCAATCCCGCCGGGACGATCCTCTCCGCGGCGCTGTTGCTCCGCCTTTCCCTCGGGTTGGAGGATGAGGCCAGCGCCATCGAGGCCGCTGTCAAGGATGCGGTCGAGGCGGGGGTGCGCACCGGAGACATCGCCAAGGGCGGCCCGGTGAGCAGCACCAGCGAATTTGGTGACGCCGTCGTCGCGCGCCTGAGCGCCTAGCGGCCGAGCGGCAGAATTGCGTACGGGCGAAGCACCGGGTACGCCTCGTTGCTCTCCATCGTCACGATCTCAATGGCGTCCACCTCGATCGAGCCGAACTGCACCTCACGCCAGCGGCTCAACGCGCTCACCAATTGGTGGTTGTCCGCCTGCATCGTGTAGTGGGCGATGGTGGCATGGGGAACGAAGGCGAATTCCGGTGCCTTCGGGATCGCGGCGAGTTCGAACAGCCGCTGATGCAGCGGCTCGCAGCGTCCCTGATCGTGGATCTCGAGGAATGCAGCATCTTGAAAGGAGTTCACGCCGCCAAAGGTGATCGTGAATGGGGAGAGATCGGCCGCCACCGCCGCAGCTGATTGGGCGAACTCCTCCAGCCGCGTCGGGGTGATATCGGTCGGCGTGGTCGGCGGGTCCGCCACGAATCCCAACTCCTGCAAGGTGATGTGCAGGAAGTGATCCGGATGCAGCCGCACGAAGGGGAACGCGCCAAGAGTGGCGCGCACCTCATCCAGCCGCGGCTGCACCGCGGATGCCGGGACGCGGATGATCGCGTAGGCAAATGACGCATCTCGGGCAAGCCACTCCGGGGTGTCGTGGCGACCGTCTTCGACCGTGCGCTGGGATCGAAAAGCCTGCCAGATCACCCCTGATGGCGACATGCGACTCATGATGAGGAGCAACCTCGGTGCGGGCGCATCTACCGCTCGATGCGCAGGATCTTGTACACGGTGAACCCGTGGGATGTGGCCACCTTCGCCTCATCGCCCACGTTCTTGCCGAGGAGCGCATTGCCGACTGGAGACTCGTTCGAAATCAAGCCCTGTGCAGGTTTCGCCTCGAGTGCACCCACGATCGTGTAACGCTCCTCATCCCCCTCGATCTCCACGACCACGGTGGTGCCGATGCGCACCGATTGGTCGTTCG
>JAPOLF010000286.1 GCA_029977305.1 bacterium
ATCCTGGAGTTTCTGGCGGTACGTTCTCTCAATGACAACATGAAGTGGCCGGTGCTCTGTTTCGTCGGGCCGCCGGGCGTGGGCAAGACGAGCCTCGGGCGTTCCATTGCGCGGGCGATCGGTCGGAATTACGCACGGATGTCCCTCGGTGGCGTGCGCGATGAGGCGGAGATCCGCGGCCATCGCCGGACGTATGTCGGGGCGATGCCCGGCCGCGTGGTGAAGGCGCTGCGCGATGCGAAGAGCCGCAACCCGGTGCTGGTCCTCGATGAGATCGACAAGGTCGGATCGGATGCGTTCCGGGGTGACCCGTCGTCGGCGTTGCTCGAGGTGCTGGATCCCGAGCAGAACACCACCTTCAGCGACCACTACCTCGAGGTTCCCTTCGACCTGTCGAAGGTGATTTTCATCACCACCGCGAACCAGTTGGACCCGATCCCGCCGGCGCTGCGCGATCGCATGGAGATCATCGAGGTCAGCGGGTACACCGAGATCGAGAAGATGGCCATCGCGCGGCAGTTCCTGCTGCCGAAGGCGTTGGAGGCGCACGGGCTCAAGGCGAGCCAATTGCACATCAGCAACGACGCGATCCGCCGCCTGATCCGCGAGTACACGGAGGAATCCGGCGTCCGCAATCTGGAGCGAGAGATGGGGGCGCTCTGCCGCAAGGTCGCGCGCCGGTTCGCGGCGGAGAACCCACCGAAGCGGATCAGCATCGATGCGAAGTCGGTCAGCGACTACCTCGGCGTCCCGCGCTACGAGCACGGACTCGCCGAGGAGCAACATGAGATCGGCGTCGCGACCGGTGCTGCGGTGACGAACGTCGGCGGCGACCTGCTCGCCATCGAGGTTCTGGTCATGCCAGGGCGAGGTGAGTTGCTGCTCACCGGTCAACTCGGCGAGGTGATGCAGGAGTCGGCGCGGGCCGCGCTCTCCTACGCCCGTTCGAAGGCCGATGAGTACGGCTTGGCGGATGACTTCTTCGAGACGCATAACATCCACGTGCATGTGCCGGCCGGCGCCATCCCCAAGGATGGTCCCTCGGCTGGCATCACGATCGCGACGGCGCTGATCTCGGCGCTCTCCGGACGCAAGGTCCGCAAGGATGTCGCGATGACCGGCGAGATCACCCTGCGTGGCAAGGTGCTGCCGATCGGCGGTCTGCGCGAGAAGACGGTCGCGGCGCACCGAGGCGGGATCAAGACCTTCATCTTCCCGAAGCGGAATGCGAAGGACGTCGGCGAGTTGCCGGATGTCGTGAAGGCCGGCATCGAGCTGGTGATGGCCGAGACGCTCGATGACGTGCTCGAGGTGGCGCTGGTGAAGCCGCGCTCGCGTCGGTCCTCAACCGCCTAGTCACCACGATCAGGCGGAGTGGGTGACCTCTGCGCCACGCCGCAGCCGCGCGTGGTTCGAGACCCACAGGCCGAGCGCGGTGAGCGCCCCGATTCCTGCGCAGACCAGCCACGGCAGTGCCGGCACGCCGGTTTGCTCGCCGATGTCATAGAGATAGCCGCCGGCGATGTTGCCGAGGCCCCCACCCACCGCGACCGAGAGCGCCGCGAGCCCGAAGTAACTCCCCAGCGCCTTGCGATTCGCCAATCGCGCCGCCACGGTCTGCTCCCTCGGGCCGACCAGGGTGATGCCCACCGAGAAGAGCGCGACACCAGCGATCAGCGTCTCGAGATTCCGTGCAAATCCGATGACCAGCAATCCGCCAGCGGTGATCGAGACTCCGACGATCAGCGAGCGCTCCGCTCCGATGCGCGCGACCACGAATCGTGGAAGCGGATACCCGAGCACGACGGCGATGGCCGAGTTGATGCCGGTGATGATTGCGACGGTCTCCACCTTGCCGGTGATTGCGGTCGCCGCGAGTGGCATCGTGAGGAAGAACTGGGTCGACATGAACCACTGTCCTGCCATCAGGACGATGAAGATCACAAACGCCTTGTCTCGCGCCGCGAGCCGGAACCCGGTCCAGAAGTCGCCGTCGTCATCGGCCACCTTCACCGGCGGCAAGAGGATCACCGCCATGATCGCGATCAGCACGTAGAGCAAGCCGGCGGCGATGGCGACCGCCTCGAAACTCACCTTCAGCAGCATTGCGCCCGCTTGCGTGCCGACCGCCATGCCCAGCCCGATGAAGACTCCGGAGAGCGAGTAGAAGCGAGGACGCTCCTCCTCGGTGGTGAGGGATGCGATCGCGGCGTTCTTCGGGGAATCAAACAGCGCGCCGACGAGGAGCCACAGCGGGAGGGTGACGAGCATGACGACGGCCATCAGCGCGATCGCACCGATCGTCAGCGGTCGACGGACCCACTTCCTGCGCACGGGTGCATCGTAGGGAGCCGCACCGGTGAACTGGTCGACCGGAGCGCGTGGATCACATCGCGTGGGCGGTGGCCTCGGCCAGCGGCACCTCGACTGGTGCCTGCT
>JAPOLF010000287.1 GCA_029977305.1 bacterium
GACCGTGCGGGCGAACTTCGGCGGGTCTGTATCAAATGAGCTAGATTGGTCCTCAACTGGAGCTCTTCCGACATGGTCTTGCCTCCTAGCGGAACCCTGTGGCCACTCCCGTGGCCCGTGCTCCAGTTGAGGACCAATCTAGCTCATTTGATACAGAAGCGCCGAGGCTCGCCTACACGGTCCTCAGGACTCGGCCTTCGTCGTTTCCCGGACGGGCGGGGCGGCGCGGCGGCCTTCGCGCACCCGCACATTCTTCCTCTTGCCTGTGGCCGTGGAGTCGCCGTCGATGGTCTCCAACCCACCTTCGCGCCGGCGCCGGCGGCTGAGCCGGGTGCGGCCGCCCGCTTTCCCCTGCGAGGGCGTCACTGGCCGGTACTCAATCGGCGACGAGAGTACGATCGATGTTTCACACAGCGCCCCAGCGGTGCCGAGATCATCCACGAGCGCCTCGAGCGCCGCCAAATCGGCTAGATGGGCCTTGATCACGTAGGAGGTGTTCCCGGTCACGCGATGGCACTCCGCGATTGCGGATTCCAGCTGGATCTTCTCGAGGAACCCCAGACGGTCCACCTCTCGCACCCGGGCGGTGATCAGCGCGGTGAGCGGCCGCCCCAGCGCCGCAGGTTGGATCACGGCACGGTAACCGGCAATCACTCCCTGATCCTCGAGGCGGCGGACTCGCTCGATCATCGCCGGACTGGAAAGCCCGACCTGCTCCGCCAATGCCTTCATCGTCAAGCGGCCCTGCGCCTGCAGTTCCGAGAGAATTTGCTCATCAAGCGCGTCCACGCCAGCCATGGGTGTCACCTCACCGGCCTCGGGGCCGGACACAGCGGCGGCCGGCGTGGTCCCTCCCGGACAGGCACACCATTCAGCCACCTTCGTCGGTGCCGCAGTCTAGGAAGTCGACCGCGCCCCGACAAGGCCGAGCCGCACATCCGGAGGCGTCCGTTCGTGAACGCCATCAGGAATTAGGACAATTTGGCGATAAACGACGTTTCGTGCGGCGTCAAGAACCCCTACCCGATCCGATGACCAGGCAGGGGTTGAACAGTTCGTCGTCAGGGATGATCGTCCGAAGACGGGCGCTAGTTCTTGGGTTGGCCGTAGTTGGCTTGGAAGTGCTTGAGCATCCCGGGGATCAACTTCGCCGGAACCACGTCCGGCTCCTTGCCGCCATTCGCCGCGAGGGCGTTGACGTACACCTTCGCCGCCTCTTCCACGATCTCCGCAATGCCAAGTGTCTGCTCGAATCCCTGCCCGAAGCAGATCAGTCCGTGATTCTTGATGATCACCGCTCGCGTGTCCGGGCCGGTCACCTCGACCACGCTCTCGGCGAAGTCATCGGTGCCGGTGAGGCCGTACCGTGTGACCGGGACGGTGCCCACCGCCAGCACCACCTCGGTGAGGATGTCCGGGAGCTTCTTCCGGATGCAGCTCACCACCGTCGAGTAATGAGAGTGGGTGTGAACCACCGTCGAGATGTCCGGGCGGTGGCGCATCAGCATGGTGTGCAGGGGGGTCTCGCTGCTGGGTTTGCGCCGGCCCTCGACGACGTTCCCCCATTCATCGACGATGACAATGTCCTCCGGCGTCACCGTCGGGTAGGGCATGCCGCTCGGCGAGATCGCGATCAATCCACTCTTGGGATCACGAATCGACATGTTGCCAGCCGTTCCGTGGACGATGCCCCGCTCGAGGGCCTCCATCCCTACGGCAACCACTTCCTCTCGCAGCTTGCGAAGTTTCATTTTGGTGCGCAGCCCTCCCGTGATCCCGCGACGTCAAGGCATTGTGTCACCTAGGCGAACTCACTGGCAACGATGCCCGTCGGATCAATCCGCGCCAGCACCGCCAGCTCCTCCGGCGTTGGCGGATGCGCCACATCCAGGTCATCTGCCACGATCAGCGGGAAGCCTGTGGCCTCGCGCACCGCATCGAGCGGGACCCCCGGGTGGAGGTGCTGCAGCACCAACCGTCCGCTCCGCCCGCGGAACACCCCGAGCGGGGTCACGACGGCATCCACCGGTCCCGACGCTGTGGTGAAGTCGAGCTGATCGACAAAGACGCGCCGGTCATGCCGGGTCCGCCACAGGATCGGCCGCCGCGCCGTCGGCAGGAGCAGTGCACTGCCCGCTCCCCCGGGGAGGCGAACCTTTGGCTGCCGAACGTCGCCGATCACGCTCATGTTGATGCTGCCCGCGCCGTCGATCTGCACCCCGCTGAGGAATGCGACATCCAATCTTCCCCGGGCGGACAGGTCGAAGATCTCGGCCAACGTGACATACCCGGTCGCGCCAGCGCGCAACACGGCATCCGCGGTGGAACGCGGCAGCCTCTCCGGCATCGGATCGACCCCACCGGCGATGCTCAAATAGATAAGGTCT
>JAPOLF010000288.1 GCA_029977305.1 bacterium
AGTTGCCCTCGCCGGTCATCAGCCGCGGGTCCTCTCGACGCTTGATCGGTTGTCCAACCAGCTTTCCGGGGGCCTCAGGTGTTGCAACCATCACTCATCTCCTCTGCCGGTCTCGGCTGAACCTTGCCGAGCCATGTGCGAGTGGACGGCGGCCGCGGCGTTGCGGCCATGATGCGAGGTGCTTCTAGGTGCTCGAGCCGGCGAGCTTGGACTTCCAGTCGACCACGGTGTCCGGCATCTGGCCGCCACCCATCGTCGCGGCGGCATGCTGCACGGCGCGCACGATGTTCTGGTAGCCGGTGCAGCGGCAGAGGTTGCCCTCGAGGGCGTGCCGAATCTCCTCTTCCGTCGGGTTCGGGTTGCGCTTGAGCAGGGCGTGGGTCGACATGATCATGCCCGGCGTGCAGAACCCGCATTGGAGTCCATGCATCTCCCAGAAGCCTTCCTGGACCGGGTCGTACTTGCCGTTCTTGGCGAGGCCCTCGATCGTGGTGACCTCACCGCCGTTCGCCTGAACGGCGAGGGTGGTGCAGCTCTTCACCGAGGTGCCGTTGAGGTAGACCACACATGCGCCGCACTGGCTGGTGTCACAGCCGACGTGGGTGCCGGTCAGGCCGAGATTCTCCCGGAGGAAGTGCACGAGCAGCAGCCGCGGCTCGACTTCAGCCTCGTGGACCGTTCCGTTCACCGTGATCCGCACCGGGATCCGGGTTGCCATCGGTACAGGGATGCCCATGGTGTTCCCTACTCCTCCGTGATCTCATCGATCGGCGCCGTCGCCGATCACCACGTCCCGCAGGGGTGATTCGGCCGCTCCGCTCGCCGGTTTGCGGTCATCACACCTGCGTCCACGACCCGAGTGTATGGGTCGCTACACGACGCGGCGAGTATATCCGAGGGTGAGTAGTCCTGCGCGGTTGTGCCGGACGGTTCATCCGCCCCTAGGCATCGGTTTGGAGCGGGACGCGGGCAGGGACCAGTGGCGGCAGACCGACCCAGCAGGTCGGCGTTTCGCGGCAACTCGGGGTCCCCCAGCAGCAGTGCCCGAATCGCCGGCGGCAGCGAAGCGCCAGCCGTATTGCTGCTCGTAATACGCCTTGAACCGCTCGTCCCGCTCCCGGATTGCCATCCACCATTCCGGATGGGAGACGTACCAGTCCACCGTGTCGTTCAAGGTCTGCTCAAAGGTGCGCTGCGGCTTCCAGCCGAACTCCCGGCGAAGGCGCGCCGAACTCAGCGTGTATCGTCGGTCGTGTCCCGGGCGGTCCGGCACATGGCGGATGAGCGATTCGGGCTTGCCGAGCCGGGCGAGGATGCCGCGCACGACATCGATGTTCGGACGCTGCTGTTCAGCGCCGACGTTGTAAGCCTCTCCCGTCTTCCCCTTGCGCAGGACAAGATCGATGGCCGCGGCGTGATCCTCCGCATGCAACCAGTCACGCACCTGCATGCCGTCGCCATAGACCGGCAGCGGCTTGGTCCTGCAGTGCGTTGGTGACGAAGAGAGGCACCAACTTCTCCGGGTACTGCCGCGGGCCGATGGTGTTGCAGCCTCGAGTCGTCACGACGTCGGCACCGTAAGAGATGGCATAGGCACGGCACATCAACTCGCCACCAGCCTTCGCCGCCGCGTAAGGGGAGCGCGGTTGGAGCGGATCGGACTCAACCGAGGCATGGCCTTCCTCGACGTCGCCATAAACCTCGTCGGTGCTGACTTGCAGCATTCGCTTGCGATGGCGTCGCACGGCGTCGAGCAACGTCATCACCCCGATCACATTCGCGCGGGCAAACGAATCGGGATCAAGCAGCGAACGATCGACATGCGTTTCGGCGGCGAAGTTCACCACGGCATCTGCCCAAGAGACCAACTCATCGACCACCGCAGGATCGGCAATGTTGCCCTCGACGAATTGGTATCGCCGATCCGCGGCCACTTCCTCCAAGTTCGCGAGGTTCCCGGCGTAGGTCAGCGCATCGAGCACCGCGACTTCATCATCCGGCGCGTTGTTGAGCACCTGCCGCACATATGCCGAGCCGATGAACCCCGCGCCGCCGGTGACGAGAATCCGCATCTCACGCTCCCTGATTCGCGAGGCTCTTCAGCCCGAGTTCTTGCGCCAAACCTGGCACGTAGGCTTGCACGGCGTTCTCCCACGGCCGCATCGAGACCCCAACTTGCGCACCTCGGATGTTTGCCAGTTCGCTGTCTGCGGGACGCCTCGCTGGCAAGGGGTACTTCGCCAGAAAGGCCTCGGTGGAAATGGGACGCACCATCTCCCCGGGAAATCCCGCCGCCACTGCCACCTCGCGCGCCAGGTCGAACCGAGAGGTTTTTCCGGTATTCGCCATGTGGACCACGCCGGAAACATCGACATCGAGCAACCG
>JAPOLF010000289.1 GCA_029977305.1 bacterium
CCGAGGGGCTCCAGATCGGCGATCTCGTCACCAACACCGTCCGCCGCCCCGATTGGTGTGACGCCTGCCGCAGCGGCCAGAGCGATTTCTGCACCGACCTCGAGTACACCGAGTTCGGCATCATCGGCCGCCACGGCTTCATGACCGAGTACATCGTCGATCAGCCCGAGCGTCTCATCCGCGTCCCTGCCGACCTGGAACATGTGGGTATCTTGATCGAACCGCTGAGCGTCGTGGAGAAAGCCCTCCAGCAGGCGCAGCTCATCCAGCGCCGCATCTCCACCTGGACCCCGAAGAGCGCGCTGGTCGTCGGCGCCGGCCCGATCGGCATCCTCGGCGCCCTGCTGCTTCGCGTCCGCGGCGTCGAGGACGTCACCGTCGTCGCCCGCCACCCCGCCCCGAATGCACCGTCACGCATCATCGAGGCCGCGGGCGCCCGCTATGCCTCCGTCCGCGAACACACCCTCGCCGAGATCACCGCCGACCTCCCCCCGGTCGACGTCATCTTCGAGTGCAGCGGCAACGCCGAGATCGCCTTCGACGCCATGCGCGTCCTCGGCAACAACGGCGTCATGGTGCTGCTCAGCATCACTGGCGGCGACGAACTCGTGCCGCAGCCGATCAGCCTCCTCAACCGGGAGTTCGTCCTTGGCAACAAGGTGATGGTCGGCAGCGTGAACTCCTCGAAGGAGCACTTCGAACTCGGGGTCGCCGACCTCACCGCGATCGAGCAGCGCTGGCCCGGCCTTGCCGAGCAACTGATCACTCGTCGGCTCCCCGGGTTCGCCGCATGGGAACAGATCACCCAGAAGGAGTCCGACGGGATCAAGACGGTGATCGAGGTCGGGTAGGGGAGGCCAACCTACGCCGGCGTCACCTCATCCGTCCCACCGCTCACCGCCGCGATCACCACGGCCGGCGACGGCGCACCCATCTCCCGAAACACGATCCGTCCATCCAGCCCGACGACCACCACCGTCCGCTGGATCCCCGTCCCCTCCGGCTTCAGCGCGTCATACGCCGATGCCACCTGCATCCCCTCATCCACCAGCAGATCGAACGGAAAGTCGAACTCCTCGATGAACGCGAGGTGGCTCGCCGCATCCCCGTGGTTCACCCCCACCGGGATGATCTTCGCCGCCGTCAGTGCCGCCAAGTCGTCGCGCACGGCGACGAGTTGGTTGGTTCACCCCGAGGTCTGATCCTTCGGATAGAAGATCAGCATCACCCGATTCTTCCCGCGATGCTCCCGCAACGTGAACGTGTCCCCACGCGTCCCCTGCAGCGTGAACTCCGGTGCAACTTCTCCCACACCCGGCATCGTCATCTCTCCTTGCGCGTTAGTCCCGCGTCAACGTCTCGAAGTACGCCGCCAGCAGGTCCGTCGTCATCGTGAACCCGGCCGTCATGCCCTCACGGCCCCGCTCGAACGACGCGATCGCCGCCTCGTCCGCATCCTCCGTCGGCCAGCTCCGCGTGGTGATCGTCGTCTTCCCGTCCTTCTCCTCGAAAGTCGAGACATTCATCATCTTCTCCGGCCACGTCGGATCGAGCGGATGCCGCGTCCAATTCCCATCCGCATCCGAGAACCCGTTCACCGCCGCGAACGATGTCCCCTCGACGATCTCCCCGTACTCGAACTTCCCCCACATCTCCGCGCCGTTCGGCCCGGTCAGCCGATAGTGCCACACCCCGCCCGGCCGGAAGTCCATCGCGCAGTAATCACAGGTGAACCCCTTCGGGCCCCACCACTTCTCCATGTGGTCACAGGTCGTCCATGCCGCCCACACGATGTCCAGCGGCGCGTCATACGTCCGGGTGAACACAAACGGCTCGATCTTCGCTGCCATCACTCGCTCCTCATCCGCGGCCGCGTACCCCACCGCGCAAGCATGCCATCAAGCGTCGTTGTCCGCCTGCAATTCCGCTGCCAACACCTCCAGCCGCTCCTTCCAAAAGGTTTTCCACATCGCCACGGCCTCGGCATCCGGCAGCCGCTCGTGCTGCAACGACACCCCGGACTTCGCCTCGCCCTTCGCCGTCACCCACACCGACATCCGCCCGCCCGCCGCCACGTCGAAGCGCGCCGATTTTCCCGGCGTCGTGCTTCGCAACGACACCGTCCCCGGCTCCAGCCACCGCGCCTGCAATCCCGCATCGGAGAACCACGCGGTCACCGTCTCGGCATCCGCCGCCAGCGTCTTGCTCGCGTTCGCCGCGAAGCCATCCGCCTTCTCATGCACCGCCCGCAACCCGCGCGCCCGCTCATACCCGACCGTCACCATCTGGCACCACCAATCGGGCACGCCGTACGTCGTCTGCAGATGCCGCACGATCGCCGGATGCCCCATCGCTGCCGCGCCGTCCGCATCGAGCA
>JAPOLF010000028.1 GCA_029977305.1 bacterium
CGTGCCCGGAGGGGTGCTGCGCGGAAGACGGCGAGTGCGTGCTGTGGATCGACCAGAGCGACAGCTACTGCGGGACGGCGGCGGAGTCGTGCGCGGCGTGCGCGTCCGGGGTGAGCTGCATCGACGGGCAGTGCGGGGGGCCGTGCGACCACTCGACGTGCCCGAGCGGGTGCTGTGACGGGAACGTGTGCCGGACGGCGAGCGACAGCACCTGCGGGACGGCGGGGAGCGCGTGCCAGGACTGCGGTGGCGGGACGTGCGTGAACGGGTCGTGCGGGTTCTGCGACGCGGACACGTGCCCGAACGGGTGCTGTGACGGGAACATCTGCGTGCCGTACGGGCAGCAGGACTTCGACGTGTGCGGGACGGGCGGCGAGGCGTGCGGGGCGTGTTTCAGCCAGATGTGCCAGACGGGGCAGTGCGTGACGTGCGACGCGACGTCGTGTCCCTTCGGGTGCTGCGCCAATGCGTGGACGTGCGTGAGCATCACGGACCAGACGGACAGCATTTGCGGAACCAACGGCCAGAGTTGCCAAGCCTGCCCGAGCGGAGACACCTGCACCGCCGGCGTCTGCGGTGCACTTCCCTGTGACGGAACCACCTGCCCCAATGGCTGCTGTGATGTGAACGACACCTGCGTCCCCTACGCAGACCAATCCATGGTGGCGTGCGGAACTGGCGGTGCTGCCTGCTCTGCCTGCATCACCATTGAGCAGTGTTCCGCAGGGGTGTGCGTTGCCTGCAATGCATCCACCTGCTCGACGGGCTGCTGCAACGGCTCCACCTGCGTGCCCTACGCAAGCCAGACGAATGCGATTTGCGGAACCAACGGGGTGATCTGCACGGCCTGCACCGGCTCGGACACCTGCAACACCTCCAACGGAACCTGCATCCCATCAGCCAGTTGCTCGAGCCTCAACTGCCCGACGGGGTGTTGCCAGAGTTCCACCTGTGTGCAGGACTTCGACCAGACCAACAGCGTTTGTGGATACAACGGAGACCCCTGTGTGGCCTGCACCGGTGGTGCCGTCTGTAACACGTTGAATGGTATCTGCGAACTCCCCTAACCGAAGCCGACCAACGAGCGAATGAAACGGAGCCCCGAGAACCTTGGTTCTCGGGGCTCCGTTCTGCTTGATCGGGGAAAGCCCATCTGTTGGCAGAACTCAAACGCAAGTCTTCCGACCTCGCGCGAATTCTCGTGGCAATTCCGTGCCGAATCCGTGGTAACCAACTGATTGTTTGAGCCAACGCCCGGTCGTAGCATGGCGGGATGTCGTTCAGCATCGAGAGGGGTTCCATGCACGCCTCCCGCTTCGATCACCTCGTCCGCGGTCTCGCCGTGCGCGGAACCCGGCGCCGGGCCCTGCTCACGTTCCTCGGCATCGGCGCCGCCACCACCATCGATGTCTCCGCTGAGCGCTGCCGTCGCGCCGGCCAGAAGTGCGGCAAGTCCAGCGAACCTCGCGGCAATCGCACCAAGTGTTGCCTCGGCTCCCAGTGCAGGAACGGGCTCTGTGTGTGTCCGCGTGGCCTGACCGCCTGCGCCGGCGAGTGCGTCAACACCCTCAATGACCCGGGGAACTGCGGCGCCTGCGCCACGGCCTGCCCGGTCGAGACGCCTGTCTGCTATCGCGGCAACTGTGTCGCTTGCGCCGATGACCGCCAGTGCAGCGGCGATACCCCCATCTGCAACCCCGACACCGGTCGCTGCGTCATGTGCGCCAGCAACGATGACTGCGGCGGCGACACCCCGTTCTGCAATCGCAAGATCAACACCTGTGTCGAGTGCCGCGGCAATGGCGATTGCCCCACCGGCGAGGCGTGTGTCAGCGGCCGCTGTGGATGCACCGATGCCTGCGAGAACGCCCCCTGCAGTCTCCAGTGCGGATCCTGTGGGTATTGCGATGACGGGTACGTCTGCCTCAACGGCAAGTGCGGCTATCCCGCCTGCAATCCCGACACCTGCCCGAACGGTTGCTGTGACGGCTACACCTGCATCCCCTACGCCGATCAGGACGACACCCGTTGCGGCAGTGGCGGTCGTGGCTGCAACGCCTGCGCCGACACCGCCACCTGCGTCAATGGCACGTGTGTCGACCCCACCCCGCCTCCTCCCCCCTCCAGTTGTGATCGAAACACCTGCCCTGAGGGATGCTGCACAACCGGCGGCGAATGCATCCGCTTCATCGACCAGTCCGACAGCACCTGCGGCACCGAGGGCTCCACCTGCGGAACGTGCGCCACGGGCATCACGTGCATCGACGGCCAGTGCGGCGGCCCGTGCGATCACTCCACCTGCCCGAGCGGCTGCTGCGACGGCACCATCTGCCGAACCCAGAGTTCCGCCACCTGTGGCACCCAAGGCGGCTCCTGCGTCGATTGCGGCACCGATGCCTGCATCAATGGGGCCTGCTACGTCTGCGACCGTGACACCTGTTCCAACGGTTGCTGCCGGAACAACGTCTGCTATCGCCGCCGAGACCAGTCCAACGAGATCTGCGGCACCCGCGGTGAGGCATGTGCCGTCTGTGACGAGGGAGCGGATTGCGTCCGCGGAGCGTGCTACACCTGCAACGCCAGCACCTGTCCCAATGGATGCTGCGAGAACAACGTCTGTCTCCCGTACGGGAGCCAGGACGAACAAACCTGTGGCACAGCCGGCGCCGCTTGCGCCGCCTGCCCCTCAGGCGAGACCTGCGTCGTCGGAGGCTGCCACGGCTGTGACCAGGTCACCTGCCCGAACGGATGCTGCGACGCCGGGGAATGCGTCGCCTATGACTGCCAGGCGATCGGCCGCTGCGGAACGGCAGGTGCCGCCTGCGTCAATTGCGGCGATGGCGCCTGCTATCTCGGCGTCTGTTCCGAGTGCAACCCGACCACCTGTGCCGACGGCTGCTGTTTCACCGACACCTACACCGATCCACCGAGCATCTACTGTCAGAACGTCGTCGGACTGGTCACCAGTCTCGAAGGCGCCCTGTGTGGTACCGGCGGTGGCGCCTGCGTGGAATGCCAGGCACCCAATCCCTATTGTGTGAACAACGTCTGCGTTCCCTGCGGACCGGACAACTGCGAGGGCTGTTGCCGCGATGGGATCTGCCACCTCTGGGGAACCGAATGGTGCGGGCCGGACAGCGGTGCCGCATGCACGACGAATTGCGCCGGCGACTACTGTCAGTCCAATTCGGGCATCTGTGGTGCCTGCGACGCAACCAACTGCCCCAATGGATGCTGCTCGGCCGGCGGCTTCTGTTTCGTCGAGGACTACTTTGCCCTTTGTGGGACCGGAGGGGCAGCATGCGCTTCATGTGCATCCGGTGAAGCGTGCATCAATCAGCAGTGCACCATCTGTGGTCCGTCAACCTGCCCGAACGGCTGTTGCTCCGACACCTACTCTGACGAAACCGGCTTCGCCTGCCGCACGGAACCATTCACCGGCGGGATCAAAGGATTCCGCCGAGATTCCTCCTATTGCGGCACCGGCGGAGCGGTCTGTGCACCATGTGCCTTCGGTGAGATTTGCGCCAATGGCGTCTGCCTCTGCCCGCCGGCCGACTGAGGCGCATCGCTCCGAAACCCCAACCACGACGACGGGCGGGCCCCAGCGGCCCGCCCGTCGTCAACGCGGTGATGCGTGGTGGACGGCTCAGAACAACCAGTTCACCAGGTTGCTCGTCACCCCCAGCGTCACCGCGATCAGTGCCTGCACCGCGAACATCGCGATTCCCGCGACCACCGCGATCAGCGCCCCCCGCTCCAGCGTCACATCGAACGCCTCCGCCACGGCATAGATCGCCACGATGATGAACCACACCGCAGCGATCGCCCCGAAGAACCACCCGAAGAGCGGGATGAAGCCCAGCGCTCCGAGCAACTTCGGCGTCTGCGCGAACCCCACCATCCGCAGCGCCTGCCCGATCGTGATCCGCGTGTCAGGCCCTTTCAGCAGCCCACGCCCGACCACATACGCCACCAACGAGAACACCACCCAGCCAACGATCGCTGCCACGATCTGCCACAGGATGTTGCTCCCGTTCCCACCGATCGCCCCGATCCCCGCCGCAACCGCCGCCAGCGCCACCACGATCAGCGCCTGCGTCGTGCCGTCGGTGTCGGTCTCCACCTCTTTCATCACCGGGGTCTTCAGCGTCGCGAACCCGATCATCCGCGCGACGAGCCCGTTCCCCGTGCTCGGCACCACCGGCTGCTGCATGGCCGCATCCTCCCAAACGCACCGTGGCGGGATGAGCAGTCGCCCTTCCCGCCACGATCATACCGGGAACACCCCGGTCAGAGTCCACTGGTGCCGAACTAGCCCCCGAACGCCCCGAACAGGCCCGCCGTGCCGAGCACCGCACCGAAGACCACGCAGCACAGCCCGCCGAGGATGATCGCCGGCAGGATCGAGGCGATGAACCACGCCCCCCACGACTTGCCGGTCGACAGCCCGGTCCCCGCCTGCACCGACCACACCTGCGTCAGCAGGCCCCAGATCGCGACGATGAAGAGCAGCAGCCCGCCGATCCCCGGGATCACGCCGAGCACGCCCAGCAATGCCGGCACATACGCCCAGCCCACCACGCCCATCATTCGGGACATCGACGCGATCTCGTCATCGGTCGAGCCGAAAAACGCCCGGGCCACCCATCGCGCCAACGCGCTGAAGATCAACCACGAGATGATCACCCCGATCACCGACGTGACGATCGTCGAGATCTGCGATCCCGTGCTGTTGAACTGGCTCCAATCGATCTCCGGCACGTTCTGCTGACCGGCAGTCGCCTCGGTGAAGCGCTGCTGGAACTCCGCGCTGAACTTCGCGACCTGCCGGGCCGATCCCAAGCCGTTCAGGATCCCTGCCAGGATCACGATCACCCAAGCCTGTCCGAGGGCCTTGTCGTCACCGACAATCCCGCGATACGTCGCTCGGTCGAGCTTCAAGACGCCGATCGCCCGTTCGAGGAACGACTGATCCATGGACCCCGGTTGTACCGGCTGCATCGCTCACCCTCCCTGTGTCGCCCAAATCCCACACCCGACGCACTGGCAGGTCGTGTGTACGTACAGTCTACCGGATTGCGTTCGGCGATTAGGCTGATGCCGCGAACGCTTCATCCAGAATCGCCACCGCGGCGTCGACATCCCCGGTCGTCACCACCAGCGGCGGGCACAGCCGAATCACATTGGCATGCAACCCGCCCCGTCCGATGATCAACCCGCGCCGCTTCGCCTCGTTCAGCACGCGATGCATCAACTCCGGCGCCGGTTGCTTCGTCTGCCGGTCGTGGACGAGCTCCACCGCCTGCATCAGCCCCATCCCGCGCACCTCGCCGATCATCGGGTGCCGCTCCGCCAGCTCCTCGAGCCGTGCCCGGAAATGCGCCCCGACCGTCAGCGCGTTCTCACGCAGCTGATGCGTCACCATGAAGTTGAGATTCGCCATCGCCGCCGTCGTCGCGATCGGATTCCCGCCGAAGGTGCTCAGGCTCAGCGCCGTGATGGCCCCCGCCAATTCATCCGTCGCCGCCAGCCCGCCGATCGGGATGCCGTTCGCCAACCCCTTCGCGAAGACCATCACCTCCGGCTCCACCCCATACGCCTGAAACCCGAAGTCCGCCACGCCCGTCCGGCCCCATCCGGTCTGCACCTCATCGCATATGAATGGGATGCCATGCCGGTCGAGGATCGCCTTCACCTCGACAAAGTACTCCTTCGGCGGCGTCAGGAATCCGCCCACCCCCTGGATCGGCTCGGCGATGAACGCCGCCGGGCTCCCCGACGTCGTCGTCCGGATCACCGCCTCCACATCCCGGGCGCACAGCATGTCGCAGCTCGGGTACGTCTTCTCCCACGGACAGCGGTAGCAGTAGGGGTTCCCGACGTAGTGCACGTGCAGCCCGGAATTGTTGCTGTTTCGCCACGGCGCCTGCCCCGTCGCCGCCGTCGTCGCGAACGACCGCCCGTGGTAGCTGTGCCGCAGCGCCAGAATCTCGTTCGTCTGCCGCGCCAGCGTCGTGATCAGGAACGCCGTCTCGTTCGCCTCGGTCCCGCTGTTGGTGAAGAACACCTTGTTCAGCTTCGCCGGCGTCATCGCCTTGATCCGCTCCGCCAGCTCGATCTGCGCGCGGATCAGGAAGAGCGTGCTGGTGTGCGAGATCCGATCCAGCTGCTCCTTGATCGCCTCATTGATCTCCGGCACCGCGTGCCCACTCGAGATCGTCGCGATCCCCCCGAAGAAATCGAGGTACTGGCGGCCCGCCCCGTCATAGACGAATTGCATCTCGCCCGCCCGCAGCTCGATCGGCTCCTCGTAGAACAGCTTCACGCTCGGGAAGATGCTCTCCTGATGCCGCCGCAGCAACTCCGCCGCGTCATCCGGCCATGGCACGTCATCCATCGAGGTGGGGATCAGGACATCGGTCATCGTCGTCGACTCCTCACATGGTCCTGCACGATGCGCCAGCATAGCAGGGGAGGGCAGTCCGCCCGAACCGCTCACCCCTGTGCTACCGTCCCCGTGTTCGCGCGCTGATCCGGTGACGGCGATCGCCGCCGCGCCCAGCCATCACCCCTGAGGAGGTCCCCATGGCCGAGCACGAGTTCGAATTCTTCGATCGCCGCTTCAGTCAGTGCGTCAACACCAACGCCACCCTCGATCTCCTCTTCACCGGCTGCCGATGGGCCGAGGGCCCCGCCTGGTCCCCCGGCTGGCGCTCCCTCATCTGGAGCGACATCCCCAATGACCGCATGCTCCGCTACGACGAGGCCGGCGGCACCGTCAGCGTCTTCCGCACCCCCTGCGGATACACCAACGGCAACACCGTCGATCGGCAGGGCCGCCTCGTCACCTGCGAACACGGCGGACGCCGCGTCTCCCGCACCGAATTCGACGGCTCGGTCATCACCATCGCCGACAAGTACAACGGCAAGCGCCTCAACAGCCCCAATGACGTCGTCGTCAAATCCGACGGCTCCATCTGGTTCACCGATCCCGCCTACGGCATCGACTCCGATTACGAGGGCCACAAGACCAAGCCCGAGCTCGATGGCTGCCACGTCTACCGCGTTGACGGCACCACCGGCCGCATCACCAAGGTCGCCGGAGACTTCCACCGACCCAACGGCATTGCCTTCTCGCCCGATGAGAAACTCCTCTACATCGCCGACACCGGCGCCACCCACGTCGAGGAAGGCCCGCGCCACATTCGCCGCTTCAAGGTCGGCAGTGACGGCAAACTCTCCGGCGGCGAGGTCTTCCTTGATTGTCCCGCCGGCCTCTTCGATGGCTTCCGCATCGACACCGATGGCCGCATCTGGGCCAGCGCTGCCGACGGCGTTTACGTGTACTCCAAGACCGGCACCCTCCTCGGCCGCATCCGCGTCCCCGAGGTGGTCGCCAACGTCGAGTTCGGCGGCGCCGATCTCAACTACCTCTTCATCTGCGGCACCACCTCCCTCTACGGCATGAAGGTGATGGTCAACGGCGTCGACCGCTCCTGACCCCGGCCACGTGCGCGCGGAACCTCTGGCTCCGCGCGCACGTTGATTCAGCAACACGGCCCGCGTCTCAGGAGTTGCGTGTGATCATCCGTCGCGTCCTCGCCATCATGGCCATCGTCGCGCTCATCCTGCCGCTTCCTGCCGCCGCCGAGGATCTCGAAGCTGAGCGTGACCGCATTGCCGCGGAAACCGCCGCCCTCCGCGGCCTCCCGGTCCTCGACGAGATCGATGACGCCCTCATCACCACTGATGAGCTCCGCCAGCGCATGCCCATCCTCATCAGCGAGGACTACCCAGCCGAAGAAGCCAGCGCCGACCAACGCGTCCTCGCCGCGTTCGGCCTCCTCCCCGCTGAGTACGACCTCCTTCAGGCCTACATCGACCTGCTCGCCTCTCAGGTGGCCGGGTTCTATGACCCCGCCACCGACGAGATGTATGTCATCAGCGACACCGGCGATTTCAACGGCGAAGATCAATACACCTACGCGCATGAAGCAGTCCACGCCTTGCAAGATGCGTCCTTCGACATCAAGACCGGCTACGACCAAGCCCTCGCCATCAACGACGACGCCTCACTCGCCTTTTCCGCCCTCGTCGAGGGGGACGCAACCCTCGCCTCGAATGACTACCTTTTCGCCAACCCGGACCTCACCAACGACATCATCTTCGCGGGAAGCGGCGACTCCACCCTCATCGATCAAGCCCCTGCCTTTCTCAGCACCGGCCTCCTCTTCCCCTACCTGAGCGGCCTCGATTTCGTCACCGCCGTGCGCGATGCCGGCGGCTGGGATGCCGTCAACGCCGCCTACGCCGATCCTCCCGTCTCCACCGAGCAGATCCTCCACCCGGAGAAGTACCTCGAACGTGACGACCCCACCCCGGTCACGATTCCCGACCTCGCCGCCGTCCTCGGCCCCGAGTGGTCCATCCTCGACAGCAATACCCTCGGTGAATTCACCATCGTGCAACTCCTCGCCGATCTCCAACCTGGTGAGGGGCTCAACTTGATCACCGGCGGATTCCGCTTCCCGATCCCGGCGCTGAATGCGGCGGCCGGTTGGGACGGCGACCAGTACGCCCTTTGGGTCAACGGCGAAGATGATCTCCTCCGTTTCGATACCGAGTGGGATACCCCGCAGGATGCCGCCGCCTTCGCCCGCGCCATGGCGCAACTCGCCGAGCGGCGATTTCACAACGTCTTTCAACCGCAGGAAGATGAATCACGGCGCATGGACGGGGATGGCGCGTCGGTGGTCATCGCCATCGACGGCACACGCGTCACCTACGTCCAATCCACCATCCCGGAGATCGTCGCTGCAGTCGCTTCGGCTTCATGAGCCAGCAGTGATAAAGCGCGACGCACCGCGTCGCTCACCAGCGCGTTCCTCTGACGACGACGCCGAAATTCCACCGGTTCCGCTGATCCCGCCTCCCGGAGGTCCTGCTTTGCGGGAAAACGGGAACACACGGCCAATATTGCCCGTGCCCCATTGGTCACAGCCTGCCAAACCGGCACGGTACTTTTGGGTGTGCCCCATCCTCATCTGGCCCCAAACCTGCCCCATTCGTCCCACGGACGATTGGTCTGAACGTTCATGTTTCGCCCGAATGCGTACGTACATAAGGACCATTAGGTGATGTTCCGACCTGTGCCAAGTTGGCACGTTCGGAACGCATGTACGAACGATTCTTGCCTCATTGTCCGTTGATCTCACCCGTCCGGACCTTTACTGTCTTCACACGGGCCGACGGGTCGGTGAGGTGAGGCTCACCGGGAGCGTGGGGTACGGCCCGAACGCAAGACGGGAAGGGGTACCGATCGTGATCACCAAGCGGGTGCTTATCGTCGACGACCATCCGATGTTCCGCGCCGGCATCCGCCGCGCCGTGGAGGCCGGAGACAAGTTCCGCGTTGTCGGAGAGGCGGGTTGCGCCTACGAGGCCATCGACGTCGCCGACGTCCATCGTCCCGAGGTCATCCTCCTCGATTGCCAGCTCCCCGGGATCTCGGGGCTCAAGGTCGCCCGTATCCTCCGCCGCAAGCACCCCCGCGCCCGGATCGTCCTCTTCTCCATGTTCGGCGACGAGGCCCGCGTCATCGAAGCCATCCACGCCGGTGCCGTGGCCATGCTCCCCCGTGACATCGCCGTCAATGCCCTCCTCGAGGTCCTTGACCGCGTCGTGGCTGGCGAGCATCTCCTCCGCGCCGCCATCCAATCCCGCCCCGTCATTGCCCAGCGCGCCCGCGCCGAGATGCGTCTCGTCAACACCGGCAAGTCCGCCGCCAGCCAGCTCGACGCCCTCCCGCTCTCCACGCGGGAACTTGCCGTCCTCGACTGCGCCGCGCAGGGCCTCTCCAACAAGCAGATTGCCACCGCTCTGTTCGTGACCGAACAGACCGTGAAGAACCACTTCACCAGCGTGCTCCGCAAGCTCGAAGCGGACGACCGCGTCGGTGCCATCCTCCACGCCGTCAAGCACGGCTGGGTGGAGATCGGCCCGCCGAATGCCCGCACCGACGTCCGCTGGCTGCTGGCCCACCCCGTCCAGCCTGCCGCTCAACCGGCAGCCACCCGCGTTTCTGCCTAGGGAGCCCCGACCATTGACCGAATCGAACCGCCGATCCGTTACGGATCGGCGGTTCGGCGTCGGTGCCGGTCCGGTGCAACCCACACATCCGGAACCAGAACCGGGCATGCTATCGTCTCCCTAGCAATGAGTACTGCGCGTGGTGCGCTCTCTGCCAAGACCAAGGACGCGTATTGATGAGTATCGTCACCCGGATTTCCGAGGCACTGGCGCGGGGCTCCACCCGTCGTCGTGCCGTTCACACCGCCGCCGTGGCGAGCTTCGCCAATGTTGCCGCCGTCGCCGCCGTCGGGCCCCGCAGCCCCCAAGGGGAGCAATGCGTCGCACGGCTCACGTACGGCGAAACGGCCTGCAACCCACCCTACGGTGCCTACTGCAACAACACCGAGTACGGGAACGACGCAGCCAACTGCGACGGCGCCTCCTGCGCCAACGGCTGCACCCTCGATGACCAGTACTACCCGCAGGAAGTCCAACCCGCCTGCTGGTGCACCTCCTTCGAGCAGGTCGAGGGCAACAAGAACGCCC
This sequence comes from bacterium, assembly GCA_029977305.1. Lineage (GTDB taxonomy): Bacteria > Chloroflexota > Chloroflexia > Thermomicrobiales > UBA6265 > CADCWF01. The sequence goes on from JAPOLF010000028.1 coordinate 10,621, forward strand.
GCGCCTACTGGAAGTGCTGCGACTGCCAGTGCCCGACCCTCATCCACGGTCAGTACGGTGATGTGCCCGAATACAACGGCACCTATGGCTGCGGCTGCCGTGAACGCGTCGAGGTCGAATTCAAACCGGTCTCCAAGAAGAAGAAGCGGAAGTAGGGGGGGGATTCCATGGACGGTCGTCGCTTCGACGCCCTCACGCGGCGTCTCTCAATCGCAACCTCCCGCCGCAAGTCGATCGCGGCGTTCGGCATCGCCATGGTCCCGGTCGCCCTTCGGCGTGCCCCCGCAGAAGCCATCTCGCAAGAGCCGTGTCGATGGGCTGACCTCCCGTGCCGGCGCAACAAAGACTGCTGCCAAGGGGCGGTGTGCGCCGGGGGCCGCTGCACCTGTCACAAGAGCAAGATCCAGTGTGGCGACATCTGCGTCACCGAGGCGATCGCCAACAGCTACTCCTGCTGCAAACCCTACAAATCTCAGTGTGATCCCAACGATTGGACGGTCCAGTGCTGTGGCAACTCGAGCTGCACCGGTCGCCTCGATGGCAACCGTGTCTGCTGCGGCCTGCACATCCACCCCTGCACCGAGGAGAACAAGGAGTACTGCTGCAGCGGCGAATGCGGCAGCAATGGCCGTTGCACCCAGTTCTGATCCCTCACGCAGTCATCGACCCTAGCGCGCCCCGCAACCTCTCCCGCGAGCGGGGCACACCGGTACCGAGGTGGTCGTGGCAATTGCCTTCCTCGTCTTCGCCGCACTCGTCGGGCTGCTGAACGCCCACGTTCCCTGAACGGTGAACATGGGGCTCAGCCTCGGTCTCCTCGGTCGAGGAGGCACCGGACGCGCGTGGCGCTACGGCATCCTGCATGTGGTCATGGCCGGGGTCGGCGGCGCGGTGGTTGGCGGTCTTCTCGGATTGGTCGGTCAGCTTCTCGGTCTCGCCCAATGGCGCTGGTGGATCATCGGTGTCACCGCGCTTGTCGCCTTGGGCATCGCGCTCACCCACAGCTCGTACCAACTCCTCAGTCAGCGGCAGGTCCCACGCCGCTGGTCCCCCAAGTACCGCCTCACCACCGTCTACACCGTCTGGGGCTTGATGATGGGGTGTGGCCTCTACACCCCCGTCTACCACACCGCCCTCCTCGTCATGCTCGCCACCCAGCTCACCGTCGGCCCCACCGTCGGCATCATCAGCGGTTTCCTCTTCGGCATCGTTCGCCAATCCACCTCACTCTGGCCCGTCGCCCGCCACTACGACATGGAGCGCACCATGCGCCTCCTCGAAGAGCTCCGCCCAGGCGCGCGGCTCTTCAACATCCTCCTCGTCACCGCGGTCCTGGTCCTCGTTGTCTACGAGGTGGCCTTCGCCCGATAGACCCGCACCCGTATACTCGTCTCGCAGTCGTTGAATCACCCACCCCATGGAGGTGCACCGCATGATGGACCTGACTCCCGGCGACACGCGCGTCTTCCTCTTCCACAGCGCGGGTGCCGCCATGGATCCCGGCAACGCCATGACCGCCGTCAACGAGTGGCTCACCAAGGACCGCTCCGGCTCCCCCTACCCGAACCTCAAGATCCGCGACATCACCGTCACCCCCGACGGGCAGGGCGGCGTTTTCACTTTGGTCGTCTGCGATCTCGGAACCCGCGCCGGCTAGCCCCATGTCGGCTCCCCGGGTGCTCGTCCTCTACAGCCCCGCGAGCTACCGCGGCAACGCCTTTCTCGATGCCGCCAAGCGCCTCGGCTATGACACCGTCGCCGGCATCGACCTCCCCCCGGAGCTCGCCGAGCGCTGGGGAGTCCCTCTCGCGCTCGATTTCGCCGATCCCGAGGCCGCCGTCGACCAGATCGTCACCCTCCACGCCGCCGACCCCTTCGACGCGGTCCTCGCCGTCGATGACCGCGCCACCCTCATCGCCGCCCGCGCCGCCGATCGCATCGGCCTCCCGCACAACGACCCTGCCTCCGCCCTCGCCGCACGCGACAAGTGGGTGATGCGCCAGCGCTTCGCCGATGCCGGCGTCCCCGTGCCGCGCTTCACCCGCTACCCGCTCGACGCCGACCCTGCACACGTCGCTGGTGATGAGCACTATCCCTGCGTGGTGAAGCCACTTCGCCTCTCCGGCAGCCGCGGCGTCATTCGCGCCGACACCCCCGACGAGTTCGTCGCCGCGTGGGATCGCACCCGCGCCATCATCGAGCGCGACGGCGTCGACCCTGATGCCGCCGCCATCCTCGTCGAGGACTATCTCCCCGGGGTGGAGGTCGCCGTCGAAGGCCTGCTCACCGCCGGCACCCTCGACGTCCTCGCCATCTTCGACAAACCCGATCCCCTCGAGGGCCCCTTCTTCGAGGAGACGATCTACGTCACCCCCTCCCGCCTCGAGCCCGCGGTGCAAACCGCCATCGCCGATGCCACCGCTCGCGCCGCTGCCGCGGTCGGCCTCCGCGAAGGCCCGGTGCACGCCGAACTCCGCATCAACGACCGTGGCGTCTGGCCGATCGAGCTCGCCGGCCGCTCCATCGGCGGTCTGTGCAGCTCCGTCCTCGAGTTCGGCCTCGGCGCCACCCTCGAGGAACTGATCTTGCGTCACGCCGTGGGGGACCCGCTGCCGCATCCGCAACGCGCGGGCGAGGCAGCGGGCGTCATGATGATCCCCATCCCGTCCAGCGGCATGCTCAAGGCGTGCTCAGGCGTGGAGGAGGCTGCCGCAGTGCCCCTGATCACCGGTGTCGAGATCACCGCCCCGCTCAATCAACCCGTCCTCACCCTGCCCGAAGGCGATGCCTATCTCGGCTTCATCTTCGCCCGCGGCGATACCCCCGCCGCAGTCGAACATGCCCTCCGGGAAGCCCATGCGATGCTCCACTTCCGCATCACCCCGATGATCACCCTCGGCACCCATTGATCCGACGCATCCGCACGAAAGGCAGGGACCCATGGCCACCAGCGACGTCCAGCGCTACCGCGACAACCTCCAAGGCGAGGTCGACGGCGTCGCCCTGTATCAAGCCCTTGCCAATCTCGAACAAGATCCCAAGGTGAAGGGGGTCTATCAGCGTCTGGCTGACACCGAGACCCGCCACGGCGAACTCTGGCGCGGCAAACTCGTCGCCGCCGGCGGCACACCCCCAACTCGGCCGACGTGGCGTACTCGAACACTGATCACCCTCGCCAAGCGCTTCGGCCCGAGTTTCATCATCCCCACCGTCGCCGCCCGCGAGCAGGCCGACAGCGACAAGTACGCCGGCCAAGCTGATGCCCTCGCTGCCGGTCTCCCCGGCGACGAGCGCGGCCACGCCCAACTCTTCAGCGTCATCGCCCAAGAGACCGGCACCGGCCTCGCCGGCACTTCCATCGCCCAATACGAGGGTCGCCACCGCGCAGGCGGCGGCAACGCCCTCCGCGCCGCCGTGCTTGGCGCCAACGACGGCCTCATCTCAAACGCCAGCCTCGTCATGGGCGTCGCCGGTGCCGAACTCTCCGGCGGCAGCATCCTCGTCACCGGATTTGCCGGACTCCTCGCCGGCGCCCTCTCCATGGCCCTCGGGGAATGGCTCTCCGTCCAGAGCGCCCGCGAGCTCTATTCCCATCAGATTGCCATCGAGTCCGCCGAGCTCGCCTCCAATCCGGA
>JAPOLF010000290.1 GCA_029977305.1 bacterium
AGTCCGTCAGCGGGCGCCGGGGAGGGGGTCCCCTCCTGGGCGGACGCGGTCTCGAGGGCAAGACGATCCATGCGTTTCTCCTTCGCCTGACCAATCTGCTGTGCAAGAGCGACCGCAGCCTACCAGCGCGCTAGCGCCAAGTCAAAGTGCCGGAACGGCCGCGCGTGGCACAATGGCAGACGTCGCGGGCTCTAACAACGCAGGGAGCAATCCCGTGTGGGTTCGAGTCCCACCGCCCGCACCTGGTGATCGAGCCGTGGCCCCAAACATGCGCAGAGGTGACTGATGTGTGAAGCGGATCCGAAACGCGGTCTGAAGGTGATCATCGATCCACGGCGGTGCATCGCCAATGCGAAGTGCACGACCGTGGCGCCCGGCATCTATGTCCTTGATGAGGAGACGGGCGTCGCGGTGCTGGAGAACGAGGATCAGGCGACGGTCGAGCAGCTCTTCGCCGGTGCCCGGGCGTGCCCGACGCAGGCGATCATCATCGAGCAATTCGGGCGTCGCGTGTTTCCCCGCATCCTGCCACCGATGTTCGGTGAATCCGAAGACGGCGACGCGACGAAATCCGCGTCCGACAGCACCGAGGAATAAGCGAGGGAGCACCCGATGCAACCCATGGCAACACGGCGACTGGCAATCACGGCCTGCATCGCTGGCGCGATGTGGCTTGCGATGGGGTTCATCCCGCAGACGGAAGCCCAGGATGCGACGCCAGTCTCCCCGACGGTACTCAACCATTGGACCCAGTTCGGGCCAGATGGCGGACTGACTGCGCGGGCTCGGGTCAATGGCGATTGTCCGACGGCGGTGATCGATGACGAACCGCTACCGATGATCGTCCGCGCGAAGCCCTCCGGGGAGTTCACCGACACCGTGTGCGAAATCCCGGTTCCGCTGGATGCGAAGCGTGCCTCGATCAATGGCGAGGACCTCGCGCTCGCTCCCACCTCGCTCGCGACCGTCTCCATCATCGGCGACACCGGATGCCGCGTTTGGAAGGAGAGGGTCCAGGACTGCTCAGACCCCGCGGTCTGGCCGTACAAACAGGTCTTGGACAGCGCGATGGCGATATCGCCGAACTTGCTCATCCATGTCGGTGATTACATCTATCTCGAAGACGCCTGTGACCCCGCCACCTTTGCGTGGTGTAAGGGCATGACATTTGGCGACACCACCAAGACCTGGGAGGCGGATTTCTTCTCGCCATCCGCTGCGGCTCTGCCGCAGGTGCCGTGGGTCTTCCTGCGGGGCAATCACGAACTGTGTGATCGCGAGGGTCAAGGATGGTTCCGCTATCTCGCGCCGGGATCGATGCCGGAAACCTGCACCGATTTCACCGATCCGTTCCTGATGCCGATTCTCGGCCAGCGGTTCATCGTCATGGACACGGCGGCGGTCGGTGACACCAAGACGACTCCTGAGTTGAACACTGAATTCGCATCGCAGTTCCTCGAGGTGCGCGCCATCGCGGAACCGGGGGATTGGCTGCTGACCCACAAACCGATCGCCGGCGGACTGCTCGACCTGGGCAAGGGTGAGCAATTCGTCACCTATGCCACGATCCGCGAGACTGCTGACGGCAGGCTCCCAGAGGAGCTGGCGGCGGTCATCTCCGGACACATTCACCTCGGACAAGTACTGCAGTTCGAGGAGACGAGCGGCTACCCCCTCCAGATCATTGTCGGCAACAGTGGCACCGCCCTCGACAAAGGGGTGAACGGCGTCTTCACGGGCGAGGTGCTCGGCGCCCCCGGGCTGGTTCAGCACGCAATCAATGTCGCGGAATTTGGCTGGCTTTCGGTCGAGCAGGATGGAGGGCAAATCATTGCCACCTTCCGCGATGCCACCGGGGCGCCCGTCACAACGATGTATGCGGGATCGCCCAAGTAGCGCGCCGCATCGCCGCAATCCGGACAGAGGAAAGGGGCCCGGCGAAATCGCCGGGCCCCTTCCTTCCTTGCTGCTTGGAGCGTTGGACTAGTAGTCCATGCCCGCCGGCATCGCCGGGGCCGCTTCCTTCTCCGGCTTGTCGGAGATGAGGGCCTCGGTGGTCAGGATCATGCCGGCGATCGAGGACGCATTCTCGACGGCCGAGCGGGTGACCTTGGCCGGGTCGATGATGCCCGAGGTGACCATGTCGACGTACTCGTCGGAGATCACGTCGTAGCCGATGAACGGGTTCTTCTTCTCGGCCTGGGCGCGGCGGACCATCTCGATCACGACCGCACCGTCCTTGCCGGCGTTGGAAGCGATCCCGCGCAGGGGCTCCTCGAGCGCGCGGCGAAGGATGTTGACGCCGGTCTTGATGTCACCCTCGGCCTTGACGCCGT
>JAPOLF010000291.1 GCA_029977305.1 bacterium
GAAGAGCGGAGGCTCGTCGCCGATTGCCGGCATCACCCTGGCGGTGACGCTGGCGATCATCCTGCTCCTGCTCGCGCCGCAGGCGGCGGATGTGCCGATGGCCGTGATCGGGGCGATCCTGATGATGGTGGCGTGGAAGATGGCGGAGTTCCCGCACCTGATCTCCACGACGCGGCACGCCCCGCGCACCGATGTCGTGATCCTCTGGCTGACCGCGATCCTCACCGTCTTCGCCGGTCTCCAGTACGCCACGCCGGTCGGTGTCATGATCGCGGCCCTCTACTTCATGAAGCGGATGGCGAGCGAGGTCAGCTACTCGACGCGGGAGGGCGGGGCCGCCGATGACGACCTGACCCCGCTGGACCTCCCCGAGGGCACGCTGCTCCTCGACATCGACGGTCCGTTCTTCTTTGCCGCCATCGAACCGTTCGAGATCGAGCTGGGCGAGTTGGGCTCAGATCCGAAGAACCTGATCATCCGCCTCGACGACGCGCCCTACATGGACTTCTCGGGATTGGAGGCGCTGGAGGATGCGATCACCCATCTTCACAAGCGCGGCGTGCGCGTCATCGTCAGCGACGCCAACGTCACCGTGCGCAAGAAACTGGAGGCAGTCGGCATCGTCAAGCTGATCGGCGCGGAAAACATGGTGCCAAGCTTCGAGGATGCTTTGGCGCTGGTCCGCCAGGGCTAGGCGTGCTCGCCGCTGTCAGAGCCTGGGCTCTGCGAAGTAGGTTTCCATCTCCGGCATCTCCTGATCCCCATAGACGCCGCGATCGACTTCGAGTTCGAGGCCGTCGGCGAGGCGGAGGAGACCGTAGGCGAGGGCCCTCGCCTGATTGGGGATGACCGGGATGGCATAGGAGAGGGAGAAATCCTGCACCATCGGCGGGGACTGCGGTTCCTCATCGTCGTCAGCAGGATCGGTCACCCAGAGCGAGATCAGGATCGACGGCGCCGTGTCGGAACGGGTGAGGTGGGTTGAGAGAAAACTGCGCTGGGCCACGTTCTCGTCATTGACGGCACACAGGGCGTTGACCACCAGATGGATGTCCCGCGGATCGCGCTGGTCGATCCAATCCTGTTCATCGAAGAACGCCATCGGACGCACCTCCTGGTCTGAGTGGGCGGCCCGTCAGGTCCGCCTCGGTAGAAGACTCCCAGCTCCTCTGAACCTCCTCGACGGGAGAAGCGGGTCTACCAGCGTACCATCATTCCTGCCGGAATGCATAGTCGTCGTGCATACACGCATGCGTTCGCGCGCACGCGTACGCGAGGGCTCGCGAGCGGTGATCCGGAGGTCATCCGGTGTGCCGATTTCACCTGCTGCCCCGGGATTTCAGGGGCCAACGAGTTGACTTGCGACGGGGGATGAAACGGGGCATGATGCCGCTGCGGGACGTCGTCCGCAGGGAGGGAGAACCATGATCTCGATTCGGCAAGCGCAGCGTCAGGGACGGCTCGCGCCATCGACGATCTGGCCGAACGTGGTTGCCGGCCTGGTGGTGGCGTCGGTCGCGTTGCCGCTCTCGATGGCCTACGCCATCGGCAGCGGGGTCCCCCCGCAGTGGGGCCTTTACAGCACCATCATCCTCACGTTCGTTGGGTCGCTGATCGGCGGCAGTGTGGTGTTGATCTCGGCACCGGCAAGCGCGCTGATCACGCTGGTCGGCGGACTCTCCGGGAAAGACGGACTTGAGGCGGTGGTGGTCACCGCGATCATCGCCGGCGTCCTGCTGGTGATCATGGGGTTGGTCAAGTTCGGCAGGGTGATGCAATTCATCCCCGAACCGGTGATCCTCGGCTTCATGCTCGGTGTGTCCTTCACCATCGCCTTTGGTGCCGTGGTTGATGTGCTCGGCGTGCCGAAACCGAAGGGGCATCACTACCACGAGAAGATCGCTGACCTCGGACGGCACATCACCCAGGTCCATGTGCCGACGATGATCCTCGGGTTCAGTCTCGTGCTGCTGATGATCGTGGTTCAGAACGTCAAGCCGTTGAAGCGCCTGCCCGGACCGTTGGTGGCGTTGGTGGCTGGTTGGCTCGTCGTGCGATTCCTCCATCCGGAGGGTGTTGCCACGGTGGGAACCAAATTCGGGGGCATCCCGTCAGGGCTCCCGACCCCGTCGATCCCTGATGTCTCGGTGAGCCTCGTGTTGCACCTACTGTTGCCGGGGTTCGTCATCGCCTTCATCGCCGCGATCGAGGCGTTGCTCGCGTCGAAGGTGGGTGACGGTCTCTCCGGCACCCGCCACCACTCCAATCAGGAGTTGAAGTCCCAAGGCATCGGCAACATCCTGTGCGGCCTTTTCGGCTCGATGCCGGGAACC
>JAPOLF010000292.1 GCA_029977305.1 bacterium
AGACCTCCTGGTCGTCCTGGAGTCCGCCGGTATCGATGATCGTGAACTCGACGCCACCCCAATCGGTGGTGCCGTAGATGCGGTCGCGGGTCGTACCGGGTTCGTCTTCGACGATGGCACGGCGCTCGCCAACCAACCGGTTGAAGAGCGTGGATTTCCCGACATTGGGTCGGCCGACGATGGCCACAATAGGCTTTGCCACGATGGCTCCGAGCAGTTCAAGAAGGCTGGTCCGCAGGTCCAAGCCGATGGGGCACACAGGCACCACCGCCGCAGACGGCGGAACTCCGTCTCACGAGCGCGTTCGGAAGCATCCGAGCGCGGTACATGAGTATACGCGAGGTGCTTCCCTACCGGGGTAGACCTTCGACGAAACGGTCGATGGCGGCCCGGTCGTGCACCTCAGTGGCGCACACGAGCATCCGGTTCCTGAGCTTCGGATCGATGCTGGAGAGGTCCAGCCCGCCGATGATTCCCAAGCCGAGCAACGCCTCGTTCACCTCAGCCACTGGAACCGGCGTCTCCACAACGAATTCGTGGAAGAAGGGGGCGTCCAGCGCGACCCGGTATCCCGGCACCTCGGCGATCCGCGATGCCAGGTAGTGGGCATTTTGGTAACAGCGATTGGCGACTTCGCGGAATCCCTCCGCTCCGAGCGTCGCCATGTGAACGGTCGCGGCGGTTGCCATCAGCCCTTGGTTGGTGCAGATGTTGCTCGTCGCCTTCTCGCGCCGGATGTGCTGCTCGCGGGTTTGCAGCGCGAGCACGAAACCGCGCTTGCCCTCGGCATCCTGGGTCATGCCCACGATGCGCCCCGGCATCTGGCGCACAAAGCGCTGCTGCGTGGCGAGCAGACCGAGGTAGGGACCGCCGTAGCTCTGGGCCACGCCGAGCGCCTGCCCCTCGGCGGCGACCACGTCCGCGCCGAGCTCCCCGGAGGGGTGAGGATCCCCATCGGCACCGGGTAGGTGCTGACGATGAAGACCGCACCTGCTGCGTGCGCGGCATCTGCCATCGCCTGGATGTCCTCGATCGCCCCGAAGAAGTTCGGGTATTGGACGATCACGCAAGCGACGGTGTCATCGAGGGCAGCCTGAACATCAGCAACCGAGGTCGCAAAGTTCTTCGCCGGGATCGGCAGCTCCGTGAGCTGCACCGGCAGCCCCTCGACGTAGGTCCGGAGGACCTCGCGGTAATTGGGGTGGACCGTCCCAGTGATCACCGCTCGGGTGCGATTCCCCGGGGCCGAGAGCGCCATCATCATCGCTTCGGCCAACGCGGTGGCACCGTCGTAGATCGAGGCATTGGCGAGGTCCATGCCGAACAACTCGGCGACCATCGTCTGGAACTCGTAGATCGTCTGGAGGGTGCCCTGCGCGACCTCCGGCTGATACGGGGTGTAAGCCGTGAAGTACTCCCCTCGGGAGATGATCGCGTTCACTGTTGACGGCACAAAGTGCTGGTACGACCCGGCACCGAGGAACGTTGCTCCTGGCGGCGGCGCGAAGTTGCGGGACGCAAGTTCGCTCAAGCGCGCGACGGCCTCCATCTCGGTCAGCCGCGGGGGAAGATCGAGATTCGGGAATCGCTTCGATGCGGGAACGACCTCGAAGAGGACGTCCGTCGAAGGAACGCCGATAGCGGCGAGCATCGCGGCGCGATCTTCCGGGGTGTGCGGGTTGAACGTCATGATGCGCGTACTCCAACAGGATGCGTGCTTCGACCTAGTGAGCCGCGTTCTCGGAGAAGGTGTCGTACTCGTCGCTGCCCATCAACTTGGCGAGTTGGGCTGCGTCCTTGATCTTCACCTTGATCAACCAGGCATCACCGTACGGGGACTGGTTGACGAGCTCCGGGGAACCGACGGCGGTCTCGTTCCGCTCGATCACCTCCCCGTCGATCGGCGAGTAGATGTCGGAGGCAGCCTTCACCGATTCAACCACGCCGAGGGCCTTGTCGGCGCTGATCGCGCTACCAACGTCAGGCAGCTCGAGGTAGGTGATGTCGCCGAGTTCGCCCTGTGCATGGTCGGACAAGCCGATGGTCGCGACGTCGCCGTCGACGCGCACCCACTCGTGCGTCTTGGTGTACTTGAGATCCTTCGGGGCTCCCATTGGTGAAGTGTCCTTTCCCGCGGCTGGTTTCCGCGCCGGTAGGTTCGTGGGCAGTTACTTCGCCCGCTTGTAGAACGGCATTTTAATCTGCTCCGCCTGCACGGGCTTGTCGCGGATCACAATCTGGAGTGGCTTACCCCCTCCAGCCACATCCGCCCGCACCAAGGCCAATCCGATGTTGGCGTCAAGCGTCGGTGAGTAGGCACCGCTG
>JAPOLF010000293.1 GCA_029977305.1 bacterium
CCCGCCGATCCCATCTGATTGGGCTGATCCTCCCAGAGATCAACGACCCGTTATTCGCCGAGATCGCAGCCGAGGTGGAGGAAATCGCCTCGGACATGCGGTTTCAGGTGATCGTCGGCACCTCACTCGGGCACGTGGACCGCGAAATGGCCCACATCAACACGATGCTCTCCTACCATGTCGACGGGATCATGCTCTCGGCCGCGCTTGACCCCCGTCCCTCAATCGAGCGGATCGAGCGGGGCGGTGTGCCCTGTGTGTTGATCGATGACGTGCCGAAAGGGCGTCAGGTGGACGGCGTGCAGGTGGACAATCTCCAAGGGATGGAGATGCTCACCGAGCACCTGCTCGATCTGGGCCATCGACGGATCGGGGTGGTGGCGGGACGGGTGCCTTCAACCCCGGCCGTGGAGCGCATCGAGGGGTATCGCGCGGCATTTCGGCGTCGTGGCCTGCCAGTCCCAGAGGAATTGATCCGACCCGGACTGTGGACCGTCGACACCGCGGAGGCACGAACGACGGAACTGCTCGCGACACACCCCGATGTGACCGCGCTCATCAGCATGAGCACCTTGATCACCGTCGGGACGCTGCGCGCGGCACGTGCGACTGGTCGACGCATCCCCGAGAACCTTTCGGTCGCGTCCTTCGACGACGTGGCGCTCGCGGCGGAGATCTCGCCGTTCCTGACGGCCACCCGGCAACCCGTGCAGGCGATGTGCCGGGAGCTGTGCCGGATGCTGCTGGGGCGGATCGACGGCACCCGGACCGGGCCGGCGGAACGGGTGATCATCCCGCCCACACTGCACATCCGCGCCTCGACCCAGCGCCTGCAGGCCTGAACCGCCAGCCTTCTCCCAAAATGAGGACGGAGGTCACGGGTCGTGGATTCCGTGGCGCATGTGTCGATGCTAGGATCAGGATCAGTGGTCGCATCTGCGCCCGGCGCGCCGAGAACTCCTCGGGGTGCCGCATCTCGGCCTCATGGGGCAAGGGGAATCAGCATGGACACCTCGAAGTTCGATTGTCTGACGAAGACGGTCTCGGCCACCTCCTCGCGGCGGGCGGGCATCGCGGCGATGGCCGGCGGGTTGCTCGCGGCGCTCGGCATCGGCGCGGAAGAGGCCCTCGCCTGCAGCCACAAGGGCCAGGCCTGTGTCATCAACCGCAACTGCTGCGCCGGGATGACCTGCAAGATCCCCGAAGGGGAGACCGAAGGCACCTGCAAGTACAAGGGCGGATGCGGCGAGAAGAACGCTTGGTGCAAAGAAAATCGTGATTGCTGCGGCGGCTTCACCTGCAGCCACCGGCGCTGCGTCCGCAAGTAATCCACCTTCCAGCACATCAATCGCCGCGTCTGTGCCCATCACGGACGCGGCGATGCTGTGTCCGGCGAAAACTCCCAAGAGACTCCCACGTCGCTCCCAGCGTGTTCCAAGGTACGGCTCCCAGACTGGTGATCAGACCACACCGGCACGCCAAAGGGGGCTGCCGGAGACGCGGCCGGAAGCGGCCGAGGATCATCGAAGGAGCAGAACATGAAGGGACGTGCATTGCTGACGACCGTCGGGGCGACGGCACTGGGCTTGGGCATCGTGGTCGGCGGGATCACCACCGGCGGGGCGTTCGCGCAGGACACCGCCACCCCCGACGGCGACGCCGGGCAGCAGGCATTCATCCAGGCACAGACCGAGGCGTACACCGCGTTCATCGGGAACGTGGCCGGGGATCTCGGGGACGACCCGGCGGCGGTCGATCAGGCGGTCCGGGACGCGCTCAAGCAGCAGGTGCAGGATCGCTTCGACGCCGGCGAGATCACCGAGGAAGAGGCCGCGGCAGCGATCGCGGTGATCGACGTGACCGATGTGCCGCTGCCGGTGGGGATGCTCGCCTTCGGCGGGCACGGCCCGATGGGCGGCGACGGCCACGGACCGATGGGCGGCGAGCGCCATGGTCGCGGCGGTGACATGCACGAGGACGACGACCACGACGGCAAGAGCGACATGCACGACGACGACGAGGACCACGAGGACGGCGAGGCGCAGGAAGGCGAGATGCCCGCGTCCGAGGCGACTCCCGGCGCATAACCTCCCTCGCCGATAGGGGCTGAGCCCACGGTGAACCCGATGGAACGCGGCTTGCGAAGGGATTCGCAGGTCGCGTTCCGCGTTTTCGGCTGTGCCCCAGTGGACGGAACCGGGACGAGTGATCGCAGCGCCGGGCGGCAGAGGACGGATCCGCGACGGCGCTGGATCCGGGATCTGCGACCCACGAGGCGGCAGATGGCCGCCCGGGCAGGCAAGGAGGAGA
>JAPOLF010000294.1 GCA_029977305.1 bacterium
TACTTCGGTGATTTCGCCCGCCGCGCCGCGCAGCTCGGCGTGCGGATCATCGGTGGCTGCTGCGGCACCACCCCCTTGCACACCGCCGCTATGCGTGATGCCCTCGCCGGTGTCACCACGATTCGGATCGAACTCCCCGCCGAGCCCCGCCCCGCCCCGGAGACCGCCCCCAGCGAGGGCCCCACCGGCCTTGCGCAGAAACTCGCCGAGGGCCACTTCGTCGTCGCCGTCGAGATCGATCCGCCCAAGGGCCTCAACCCCGCCAAGGCGATCGAGGGCGCTCGCCTCCTCAAGGCCGCCGGTGTCGATGCCATCAACGTCGCCGACTCCCCGATGGCCCGCGTCCGCATGAGCGCGCTCAGCCTCTGCACCCTCATCCAGCAACAGGCCGGCGTCGAGACCATCCTCCACCTCACCACCCGCGACCGCTCGCTGATGGGTCTCCAGAGCGAACTCCTCGGGGCGCACGCGCTCGGGGTGCGCAACATCCTCGCCCTCACCGGTGATCCGCCCAGCCTCGGCGACTACCCCGATTCCTCCGCCGTCTACGACATCGACTCCATCGGGCTCATCCGCGTCCTCGCGCGCATGAACGCCGGCACCGATTCCGCCGGCGCCCCGATCGGGCGGATGGCCGGGTTCGCCGTCGGGTGCGCCGCCGATCCCACTCGCGACGACCTCGCCCATGAGGCCGAGCGGCTCAAGGCCAAGCTCGCGGGCGGCGTCGACTACGTGATGACCCAGCCGATCTACGACCCCGAGGTGTGGTTCCGCTTCCTTCGTGCCTATGGCGAGGACCACCTGCCCGTCCCGGTGCTGATCGGCATCCTCCCGCTCCAGAGCAGCCGCCACGCCGAGTTCCTCCACAACGAGGTCCCCGGCATCACCCTCACCGAAGATGCGCGAAGGCGCATGCGAGATGCCGGTCCCGATGGCCGCGCCGAGGGAGTCGCGATGGCGCAGGAGCTCCTCCTCGCGCTCCGCCCGCACGTCGAAGGCGTCTACCTGATGCCCTCCTTCGGCCGCTACGAGGTCGCTGCCGATGTCCTCCGCGCTCTTCCCGCCGAGTCGCTGCGGTGACCGAGCCGACTCGTGCACCGGGCCAGGCTAAGCGTGCCGCAGCGTGGAGCACGTGGGCTTTGGTTGCGTTGGTCGCCCTGCTGATCGCTGCTGTCGGGTTTTCGCTCTATCGCTATTTCTCCAGCGAGGTCGAGGCACAGATCTATACCCCGACTGCCGACCGGGTGATCGACGACATCTCCATGCCCACCGGCACCGATCCCGCTATCGTCACCGTCACCATCCGCGAGATCGACGAGGAGGAACAAGTCGCGAGGATTGATGTGGTGACGCTCCGCGCCTGCCCTCCCGACACCTGTGACCCATTCAGCCTCATGCTTTATGGCATGCCGAACACCCGCGACAGCTGGACCAACGGCCGCAGCGTGATCGTCGAGGTGCCGGCCGGCCGAGGGCCGTTCGACGCGACCATCGATCTCCCCATCGACGGCCACCCTGAGTTCTTCCCCTTCGACGATTACCAACTCCATCTCGGTGTCTCCGTCTCCGAGGAGGACGCGCGCGGCGTTCCGTTGCCCATGACCCGTGAGGAGATCGAGGCGCGCGGCGTCCGGGTCATCCTCGCGGAACTCATCCCCACCCATGAGACGCGCGCCGTCGAGGCGATCCCGATGGAGGAGCAGCGCCCAGAGCTCCAAGCCCTCGAATTCGACTACGCCCTCCGCATGACCTTCGACCGCCCGGACTACGTCGAGGTGCAGACGATGGTGATGCTCTTCGCTGCGGTCCTCACCGTGCTCATCACCATCATGCGCAAGAGTTTCGATCAACTCCTCGTCGGCGCCACCGGCGTCATCCTCGGCATCTGGGGCATGCGGTCCTACCTCATCCAGACGGATTACCAAGGGCTGACCATCATCGGCATGCTCGTCGCCGTCTTCGGTGGTATCGGCCTTGTGCTCGTCGTCACGCGGATCGCCCTGTACCTCACCCGGAGATCAGAGAAGACCCGTGCGGATCAGCCGAATTCCGGTTCCGCGTGATCAAGGGTGTCACTGCTGACGAACGCTCAAAGCCTCGCCACGATATGCTCCGAAAGCCGAGCGTCGCGGGTATTCTTGACCGTGGAGAGATGATCCGGCGGTTCCGGCCTGCAGTTGCTGAACGCCGCCACGCGCCAAACCTGTCGACACGAGGCATCGTCAATGAGCAAGCGTCGCCCCTCCAGCAGAATCCTCATGACCGCCGTCCTCACGATCCTGGTG
>JAPOLF010000295.1 GCA_029977305.1 bacterium
CTCGTACCGGTGATCGGGTCGATCATCCGTCAATGCGATGATCGCCGCAAAGCGACCAGTCTCTGCGCCCTGTGCCCGGTGCGAGAACCACCGATCGCCGTTGCATCGCGTGCAGATATCGGCCGCGTCCACCTGGCTGATCGGAACGCCGGCGCGAGCGAGGAGATGCGCGTTGGCGGCGACCAAGTCGAAACGCACCCCGTGCTCGTGCTGGACGACGGCGTCCACGCCATCTGGTGCTTGGCTCATCCACGCCTCGATGACCTCGGGCCCGACGTCATAGCAACACCGGCCGATGGCAGGTCCCAGATACGCGTGAATGGCAGTCGGCTCCACACCGAACTGCTCGAACAACGCGGAGATCGTCGCGCCAGCCACATCGGCCACCGTCCCGCGCCATCCCGCATGGGAGACCCCCACCGCGACGGCAGATCCGTCATCACCCATCGCAGTGAGCAGGATCGGCAGGCAATCTGCATGAAGCGAAAGCAGCGTCACCCCTGTCTCACGCGTGATCATGGCGTCACCATGACCGATGATCCCGCTCCCCGGTCGCGCCCCGGTGCCAGCGTCGTCGTGCGTGACCACCAACACGTCGTTCCCATGCACTTGCCCCGGGGTGACGAACGCTTCCGCATCCACGCCGATCACCGCCGCCCAGCATTCGCGATTGCGCCAGGCGTCATCCTGATCGCGCGGCGCGCTGTATCCCACCTGACCGTCGGTCGCGCTCATGCCGGGGACGCGCCGGGTGATGCCATGCACCACGCCTGGGATCGCCGACAAGCGCTGGCTGCGCAGGATGGGGAGGAGGTCTGCGGTCATCGTGTGGTCAACTCCCGCGCTGCGTCGAGGATGATCTGGTCGATGACCAACTCCACCGGCGCATGGTCGTCGGTGAACACCGTCGTGCCCGGGGCGACGCCACGGAGATTGCCGTCGGAGGCCGCCCATGCAGCCACTTGGCTGAGGATTGCCGTGTCGGATCGCGCTGTGCCATTGCTGGCAAAGGCCTCGGTTGATGCGTCCGCGTTCGTACCGATCACCAAGGTGTTCATATAGCGGCCGACGTCGACGGCGAACACGTGATCGAAACTTGCTGCCATGGTCGAGGCGATGGCATCGACGAGGCGATAGTCGGTCTCGGTGCGCCCCACATTCACCACGGCAACCCCGGTGGGGGAGAGGTGTTGGGAAACGTCGTCGAAAAATTCCTGGGTGGTCAGGTGGAACGGGATGTAAGGCTGCCGATAGGCATCCACCGCGATGAGGTCGAAGGTCTCCGAGGACGTGGTGAGTGCGTAGCGGCCGTCGGCGATCTCCACAGTCAGGTTGGGAATGTCGCCCATGCCGAACCACTCCATGCCGAGATCAGCCACCACCGGATCGATTTCCACCCCGGTGATCGCGATGCCCGGGTAGGCCTCCGCAAGCTGACGCGCCGCCGTCCCGCCGGCCAGACCGATGATGAGCGCATTGTCCACGGTGTCTGGCGAGAACTGGTCAACCACCAAGGGGGCGAGCATGAAGTAATCCCACGGGCCGCCGGTGAGGAGCGTTTCGGGATGGTAGATCGAGTGGATGGCATGCCCCTCATTCATGATCAGGAGGCGGGCGCCATCCTCATCCGTCACCTGCAGGTAGTTATAAGCAGACTCTCGCTCGTCAAGCATGGTGCCGCGTTCGGCCGGGCGGATCGCGGTCGTGCCGAGGGCACGGACCCAGAGGACTACCCCGATCAGCGCGAGGAGGGCAATCCCCGCGACGCCCACCCGTCGCTGCGAGAGCAGCCCGAGTAGCGAAGGCACCAGCAGCACGAGGCTCAAGGCGATGAACGTCCATGTCGTGCCCCAGAGTGGAATGAAGAGCAGCACCGGGAGGAAACTCCCGGCGATCGACCCCACCGTCGACAGCGCGTAGATCGATCCTGAGGTGTTTCCGGCTGTATCGACATCCGAGACGCTGAGGCGGATCGCAAATGGGGTGACGAAGCCCAGCAGGGTGATCGGGATCGCGAGCAGGAATATCGAACCCACCAAGGACCCATAGAAGGCACCAACGTCCACCGTGGCGAAAGCATCCAAGGAGACGCGGAGGATCGGTCGGGAAATCAACGGGACCGCCGCGATCGCCAACGCAGCGCCTGCCGTCACGCTGTAGAGGATCTACACACCACCGCCAGTCCTTTAAAATATGAACTTCTACAACATGTTCAGCCATATGAAAGATTTCACAACTAATCTCTCCTGTAATAAAGCAGTGACTATACAAGCTTA
>JAPOLF010000296.1 GCA_029977305.1 bacterium
TGTACCAGTTCTCGCGCATCTTCCATGTGCTGCCGAGTCCGTCGAGCACGGAGGTCGGATCGCCATCGTCACTGAAGGCGCGGACGAAGCCGCGGTCCCCCTCGACGATCCGGGTGGCACCGGTGAATCCCCGCGCGGCGAGGTCAGCAGCGAGGACCCCATGGAAGGCGGCGTTGCCCGGGTGGAGGTGCTTGCTCATGGCGCCGTCCCGGTTGAACTCCCAGAGACCGGCGGCGGTGGTGCCTGCCGTGCCGAGGGCGTCGTTCATCTGGCGCGGATCGAGACCAAGGAGCCATCCCGCGGCGGCGGCACTGCCGAAGGTGGCGGCAGTGCCGGTCGGGTGCCAGGTGCGGTAGTGGCTCGGGTTGACCGCCTCGCCGATGCGCAATGCGGCTTCGTATCCGAGCGCGACCGCAGTGAGAAAGGCGAGGCCCGAGGCGTGCTCGCGCTCGGCGACGGCGAGTGCGGCCGGGATGATCGGTGCGGCGCCGTGGAGGGTGGAGCCCTTGTGAACATCGTCGAATTCGAGGATGTGGCTCGCGGTGCCATTCGCGAGAGCGGCAGCCGCGGCACTGGCGCGGCCCGCGGCGACGACGGTCGCCTCACCGCTGGTTCCGAATTCGCGCACCACCGCCTGCATCATCCGGGCCGGCGGCTCGAGGGCACCGGCCATCACCGATCCGAGCCAATCGAGCACGGCGCGGTTGGCGTGCTCGAGCACGTCGGGCGGGAGGGTGTCGGGACGGGCGGTGGCAAGCACCTCGGCGAGGCGGATCGAGACGGGGATCGGGTCGGGCATGGTGCTGCTCCGTGTGCGGAATGATCGGGAGCAGTATCGCCGACCCGGGTCAGTCGCCGATGGGGATCAGTTCGGTCTCGATCTCGCCGACCACCCCGAGTTCGACCTTGCCCTCGATGAAGCGCAGGATCTTCTGCAGCATCTCGTCGCAATGACCGGCGCTGGTGGAGACGACCACGGCGGTGATGGTCGCGACGCGCAGGTCGTCGAGGTCACCGGTCTCGGCGACGGCGGCATTGAAGGTGTTGCGCACCTGCGCAATGACGGATTTCACCGTCTGCCGCTTGTCCTTGAGGCTGAAGGTGTCCTCGAAGTAGAGCGCCACGCGGGCGATGCCGATGGTTGCGGGCATGTCGGTCCTCGTCAGGAGTCGTGCTTGTCGACCTGTAGGCGGACCTCTTCGCCAGATCGGGACCACGACCACGAGAGCGCGCGCGGGGCGGCGATCGCGGCGGGCACATCGTGGAAGGGATCCGCGGCATCGGGTGGCAGGCCGAGGTAGGCGCAGAGTTCGGGATCGGGGAAGGGGCCGATCACCGCCTCGGCATGATCCACCGCGAGATCGACATCGCGCACCTCCGCCCCGAAGGCGCGGTAGTTGGTGAGCATCGCATCGAGGAACTCGCCCGCATCCCACGGGCGGGGATCGCCCCATCCCATCGCGAAGCGCGCGCCGATCGCCTCCGCCCACGCGTCCAGCGGGGCACCGCTCTGCCGCAGGTAGGCGACATTGGCGAGGAGGAAGGCTTGGGCGTTGGCCTGCGCCTGCTCGAGCAGTTCGTCGAGTTCGTAGTCGTCGTGGCCGTGTTCGATCTCGAAATCGTCCATGCGCGGCGCCTCATTTCGGGGTGACTAGATGACGTTGTGCTCCGGGGCCCGCTCACCCTCCGCGTAGCGGGAGGGGCGGAAGGCGGTGATGTCGACGGTTGACGCCTTGCCGTCGAGGATCAGTTCGGAGAGGCACGCGCCGATGGCGGGACCCTGCATGAAGCCGTGGCCGCTGAATCCCGCCGCGACCGCCAAGCCCTCGGGCCCGCCGGTCCACCCCAGCAAGGGGTTGTGATCGGGGGTGACCTCATAGAACCCCGCCCATCCCTTGAGGATGTTGGCGTTCTCGAAGGCGGGGGCACGATTGACCAGCGCCTCGACAGTGGCGGCCATCCACGGCTCGTCGATCGTCTTGTCCCACCCGGCCGCTTGGTCCTTGCGGGCCATGCCGAAGAGGAAGCCTCGACTCTCGGGGTGGAAGTAGAGGCCGCTCGCGAACTCGATCGTCATCGGGACGTGCTGCGGGATGCCATCGAAGGGCTCGGTGATGAAGCTCATCCGGCGGTACGGATCGACCGGCAACTCCACCCCGGCCATCGCGCCGACTTGCCGGGTGTATGGCCCCGAGCAGATCACGACAAGCGGGGCGCTGACATCGCCGGCGGCGGTGGTGACCCCGGTGATCTTGCCGCCGGATTGGGTGATG
>JAPOLF010000297.1 GCA_029977305.1 bacterium
GCACCAGAGAGTCGATCGGCACCTGAAGAGCGTCTCCATGCACCAAGGTGAACTGCGGGTGGGCTCCGAGGGTCGAGGCGAGGTGGTCGGCCAGCTCATCGTCCATCTCGACGGCAACCACGCGGCATCCCGTGGCAAGGAGTTCCTGCGTCAGGATGCCGAGCCCCGGTCCGATTTCCAGGACCCGGTCATCGGGACCAATCCCCGCAGCCGCAACGATGCGCTGCACGACCTCACGCTCGACGAGGAAGTTCTGCCCCATCCCTTTGCTGGGTTTGATGCCAAGGCGCCGGAGCAGCGAAATCCACCCATCTCTCGTCGTGGGGAGCGACGATGGTGCAGGAGCATTCACGCTAGGGCACCACGTCGATACCGGAACCCGCGAGCACCTCGCCGATCTCCGCCGCCATGACCCCGTGATCAGCGAACGCCGACTCGAGCGCCGCAGCATCTGTTGGTGAAACCCCGATCAACAGTCCACCGGAGGTCTGTGGATCGAAGAGGAGTTGCGCGATCGTTGGATCGACGGCGGCCGATAATTCGACTGGGGCATGTGACATGAAGTAGGCGCGGTTGCGATCGAGGCCGCCGGCAATCGCGCCCTGTTTTGCATACTCGGTCGCACCGGGCAGGAGCGGCACCTCGGATGCCACGATGCGCAACCGCACGCCGGATCGGTGGGCCATCTCGGATGCGTGGCCGATCAACCCAAACCCGGTGACGTCGGTGCAGGCACCGATGGACGGGATCGAGCGCACGGCGGCAGAGGCCTGTAGGTTGAGGCGAAGCATGGTTTCGACTGCGACCTTGAGGTGGGTGGCCTCACACATCCCGCGCTTCGCCGCGGTGGCGATCACCCCGGTGCCGATGGGCTTCGAGAGGTAGAGCCGATCCCCGACGCGGAGCCCCCCTTTGCTCAGGATGCGCTCCGGATCGATGCGGCCAGTGACGCAAAGTCCGAATTTGGGTTCGGGGTCGGCGACGGTGTGTCCACCAGCAATCACCGTGCCGGTTTCCTGCACCTTGTCGCTGGCACCTTGGAAAATCGCGGTGATGACCGACGGCGGCAGGGTGTCTGGAACAGCAGCGATGTTGAGCGCGAACAGCACATCCCCGCCCATGGCAAAGATGTCGCTCATGGAGTTCGCGGCTGCGATTGCGCCGTAGGTCCACGGGTCGTCAACGATCGGGGTGAAGAAATCGACGGTTTGCACAATCGCGACACCGGGCGCAACGAGATACACCGCTGCGTCGTCACTCGTTTGGAGCCCGACGAGCAGATTGGGATCGGTGGGAATCGTGAGCGGCTGCAGCACCTGCGCCAAGGCCTCCGGGCCCAGTTTGGCTGCTCAGCCCGCTCCCGACGCCAGTGAGGTCAGACGAATCTCGTCTCGCGAATCCATCGTGCTCCGACTTTCCATCAGTGCCTGGTCTCACGGCCAGTGAGGCTATTGTCGCATTCACGCACCGCTCAGGACGAATGTGCGGGGATGGGGGCCACCTCGTAGCATCGGCAATGTCCCGAGCGTGGCGGCCTGCGCATCATTAAGGCACCCGGAGTGGCGAGAGGCCTTTTTGCCCCACCCGCGGGGAGCGCGTGCCGCAGTGGGTCGCCGATGGGCGGCAAAGGGTTGATCGGTGTTCGAGGCGTTGGGTCGGTGGAGCTATCGCGCGCGGTGGTGGGTGATCGCCGCGTGGTTACTGATCGTTGCGGCGGTGGTTCCGCTGCTTCCCCACATCGAAGAGCCGTTGAAGGTGGGGGGATTCTCCTCACCTGAGACCGAGGCGTCCCAGACCCGAACCATCTTGCAGGAAGAACTGGGGTTTGCGCCGTCGAGCATCATCGTGCTCTATCAAAGCGAGACCCTGACCGCCGCCGACCCCGCCTTCTTCTCGCAGATCGCGCGATCGCTCGCACCCGTGAGCGAAGTGCCCCATGTCATCGATGTCGTGCTCCCCGACGTCGGCAGCCCATTGGTCGCGGCAGATGGATCGACCGCGTACGCGATGATCGGGCTTGATCTCCCGCCTGAGGAAGCGCAGCGCTTCGCGAATCAGGTGGAGGAATCAATCGTCATTCCGCCTGATCTGACCGTGATGGTCGCCGGTGCGCCGTCGTTCTATCGCGACATCGAAGAGGTGAGCCAGCGCGATCTCCGGCGGGCCGAATTGATCGCATTCCCCTTTGCGCTGATCGTGCTGCTCCTGGTCTTCCGCTCGGTGGTTGCTGCCACGATGCCGTTGTTGGTTGGCGGGGCGAGC
>JAPOLF010000298.1 GCA_029977305.1 bacterium
GAGCATCCCTTCGTCGCACTGGTGCATGCACGTGCAACGCACGTGCTGGGCACGACCCCGGTGGTCAGCGGCGGACTCGGTTGGATGGACTCCGCGCTGCTGGCCGAGGTCGGCATCCCGACGGTGATCTTCGGCCCGCGCGGCGACGGCGCCCATGCCGACGAGGAGTGGGTCGATCTCGCGAGCGTGGAACAGGCGCGGGCGGTCTACGCGGCCGTCGCCGCCGAGTTCTGCGCCTGACCGCCCCGCCCGAAGGAGCCGTGATGGAGACCGAGGAGCACGCCCGCCACCGACTCGCCTTGGCGCCGGTCAAAGCCCAACTGAACGAGGCAGGGTTCTATGCCTACGAGACGCTCGATGACGAGGGACGATTGATCATCGCCGCCGACGACGAGGCAGGGCGCGTCGATGTCCGGGTCGGCAGTGACGGTTTCGCGGTCGAGGTCTGGGGGAGTTCACCCGGGATGTTCGCTGAGGAGGACGCGGAGTTCCGGCGTCGCACCCTCGAGCGACTGGTTCGGATCCAACTTCCCGCGCTCAATCGGGGCGTCCTCAGCCCCCACCAGCACGCTCGGTGGGACGACACCGAGGGCGGCGTCCAAGTCCGCTTGAGCTACGAACTGCCGTTCACCCGTGCTGCTGACATCGCCACCTTCATCCGTGAGCGTTTCGTTGAGTTGGACGAGGTACTCACCTTCGTCGAGGGACAGGTGACGCCGTAAGTCCAATCCCGACACCTGCACCTTTGGGTCACGACTCGGCTCAGGGCCTCTTACCCGATGTGAACGGCCGGCCGTTGACCCGGATCAGGCTCCGACTGCCGCAGCACCTCGCGTGTCACCGGCGCGATGTCACCCTCGCCGAACAGCACGAAGCGTGCAAGGAACGTCAATGGGTTGCCTTCCGTCCACCCGAAGTAGGCATGCGGACGCTTCCCGGTCCGTTCCCGAATCGCCAACAGCACCGCCGCGATCGCGTTCGGCACCGAAGACGCCTCCACCTTCAACACCCGGAACGTCCCGATCTGTTCACCGTCCACCTTGACCATGCCCGCGAAGTCCGAAGCGTCACGCACGGTCACCTCGAGGAACAGCACCGGGTCTCCCGCGGGGATGTGGCTCGCCTCGCGCTCTTCCTTCTCTTTCAGCAGGTACTCGCGCGAGCTCCGCTCGTCCGGGTGGTTCGCGATGATCCGCACCGGCCCGGTCACCGCCGCTTGGTCGATGAACCGCAGCGCGTCATCGTCGAAACTCACGGCCGTCGTCCGCAATTCCGTCGAACGCATCACCCGCGACACCAGCGACAGGATGATGATCGCTGCGATGAAGAACACCGCGATCTTCAGGCCATCCGGTGAACTGATGATCGTCACCGCCGTCGTGTAGATGAAGATCAGCGACACGATCCCGTACCAGATCGCCGCCGTCGTCTCGTGCTTGCGCCGCGCCGAGAGGGTCACCGCGATCGTCGCCGAGGTGATCAACGCGAGCACCCCGGTCGCATACGCTCCGGCTTGCGCATTCACATCCGCCTTGAAGATGATCGTCACGACCGCGCAGATGATCGTGAAAATCACCACCAGCGGCCGCGTCGCGCGCGACCACGTCGGCGCCATCCCGTAGCGCGGCAGGTAGCGCGGCACGATGTTCAGCAACCCCGCCATCGCTGATGCACCGGCGAACCACAGGATCGCGATGGTGCTGATGTCGTAGATCGTCCCGAACACCTCACCGAGATACTCGTGCGCCAGATATGCCAACGCGCGCCCAGACGCCTCGCCGCCCTCCTCGAATTCGGCGTGGGGGATGAGCAGTGTCGTCGCCATCGAGGAAGCGATCAGCAACACGCTCATGATCCCCGCAGCGGAGGTCAGCAACTTCCGCGTGTTCCGGATCCGCCCGACCGGGTGCGCTGGGTCATCATCCGGGCTGCCCTTCACCAGCGGCATCACCACCACGCCCGTCTCGAACCCAGAGAGCCCGAGCGCCAACTTCGGGAACACGATCAGTGCCGCGATGATCATCGCCGTCGGGCTGGTGAAGTCGATGCGGAGCAGATTCTGCCAGTTGCTGAGATACGACGGGTCCTGCGCGATCACCCGCAACGTGGTTGCCAACACGACCACATTCAGCCCGAGATAGATCACCACGATGGCGACCGCAATCCCGATCGCCTCGCTGAACCCCTTCAGGAACACCGCCCCGAGCAGCAGAATCAGACCAAGCGTGATCCACACCTCGGTCCCCACCATGCCCTTGC
>JAPOLF010000299.1 GCA_029977305.1 bacterium
GATCCCCGCCGATCAGCGCATCGCGGTGTTAGCGAACGCTGGTGGTGTACGGGAGGAGCGCCACGTGCCGCGCCCGCTTGATGGCGGTGGTCAGGGCGCGCTGGTGCTTGGCGCAGCAGCCGAGCTTGCGCCGCGGCTCGATCTTGCCGCGCTCGGAGAGGTGGCGGCGCAGGCGGGCGATGTCCTTGTAATCAATGTCCTTGATGTTGTCCATGCAGAACGGGCAGACCTTGCGGCGACCGAAGCCGCGGCCACCGCCGCCGCCACCGGGCCGACGCGGGCCACGGGAGCCGCCGGGGCCGCCGGCGCCGCGGGGGCCCTGAGCGCCGCCGCCGAAGCGGCTGCCGCCCTCGCCCTGACCTTCTGATCGCTCGAAACCGTCGCTCATTGATCAATCCTCACTGGTATGGGCCACGGCAGGTGCCGGGCATCGTGTCCGAAGGTGGGAATTAGAAGGGGACGTTGTCGATGGGTGCCTCATCGTCGCCGAAGGGTGCCCCGCTACCGCCGCGGGAGCCACCGCCTTGGTTGTCAGCACGAGACCCGAGGAGTTGGACAAAATCCGCAGTGATGTCGAGCGAGGTGCGGTTCTTGCCTTCTTTGTCGACCCAATCGCGTGGCTCGAGCCGGCCTTCGACGAAGACCTGCTTGCCCTTTGCGAGTGCGCCCATTTCCGAAAGCTTCATGAGGCCCTCGGCGCTGCGGCCGAGAACGGTCACGTTATACCAGGCGGTGTTCTCCTGCTCCTGCCCGTTGCGATCGGTGTAGCGCCGGCTGACGGGGATACTGAGCTTCATGCGCAGCGTACCGTTCGGCGTGTAATCCGACTCGGGATCGCGGGACAACCAACCAACCACTGACACTCGACAAAAACCGGCCATCGACGTCTCCTTCTCACGTGGGAGCCGCGCCGTTGCGACTCGGGGACGACTTTCGATCGGCTATTCGCCTGCCTCGACCTCTTCGAGCGCTTCCTCGACGGCTTCGGCGACCTCTTCGATCACCTCCGCCTCAACCACTTCCTCGATGACGCGGGCGACTGCCTGCGACGCCAGGTAGGCGGCGGCGGCGGCTTCCTCCGCGTCGATCTCCTGCTGCTCGGCGACGCGCGGGTCGACGGGCTGGGCAACGTAGTGGGTGACGAGGTAGCGGATCACCTGGTCATTGAGGCCGAGCTCGCGCTCGAGTTCCTGCACCTGACCGGGGCCGAAATCGAAGTGGTAGACGACGTAGAAGCCGTCTCGCACATCACGACCGCCGAAGCGGATGGGGTAGGCCAAGCGTCGACGGCCCCATGGCGAATCCTTGAGCGTGGCGGACACGGTGCCACCGAGGGTGCCGATCGTGGCGGCGACGCGATCGATCGCGGCCGGCAGATCCTCCTCGGTGATGTCCGGATGCAGGATGACCATGAGCTCGTACGCGCGCGGCGCACGTGAAGAATCGCGCAACTGAACCTCCTCTCCCTGGGCTTGCCCTGCGGTATCGGGGGCCGGGTTGCGCACCGACCGCCACCGCACGGCAGAAAGGACCGTGAACTGTCAACCCGCCGCATGGCGGGCAAGATGCAAGGCTACCACACCCGCGGGGACGGGCGTGGCAGTGCCGAGGTGTCACGCTTGATCGGGGGGATCAGCGCTCGTCGAGGGTGAGGCCGAGGATGTCGGCGAGTTCGCGCAGGTTGTCCTGGGCGCGGCGGACGTCGTCGTCCTCGGGGGCCTCGAGGATCATCCGGGCGAGATCACGCAGGGCCGCGATCGCTTCGGGGGTGTTGAGGTCGTCTTCCATGGCGTGGAGGAAGCGCTTCCGCTCGGCGGAGACGTCGAGCTCGTCCTCGGTGCCATAGGCGGGGAAATCTGCGGCTTCGCGGAGTTCATCGGCAACTTCGGCCCATTCGTCGATGGCGTCATCGAGGTATTCCCAGGGGGTCCGGTAGTGGTTGCTGAGGAGGTAGAGCCGGAGGGCGTCGCGGTGGTAGTCCTTGAGGACGTCGCTGACGCGGACGAGGTTGCCGAGCGACTTGCTCATCTTCTGCCCGCCCACATTGACCATGCCGTTGTGCATCCACACCCGGGCCAGCTCTTGGCCTGTGGCGGCTTCGGATTGGGCGATCTCGTTTTCGTGGTGCGGAAACACGAGGTCGGCGCCACCCAGGTGAATGTCGATCGTGTCGCCAAGCTCCGCCCGCACCATGGCTGAGCATTCGATGTGCCAGCCGGGGCGTCCCTCACCCCAGGGGGAGGGGAAGCTGGGT
>JAPOLF010000029.1 GCA_029977305.1 bacterium
TCGTCGTACTGGGGATGGGGATGGGGATCGGCTAGGACTTGATGGGTGCAGGCTCGCCGGACTGTGCGGCGGCGAGCTTCTCGTTGGCGGCGTTCTTCCGCATCGAGGCGATGACCGCCACCGCGAGGATTGAGACGATCACCGCGAGGCTGACGAGCGCGGGGATCTTGAAGATGTCGATCAGCAACATCTTGGCACCGACGAACAACAGGATGGCGGCGAGGCCCTGCTTCAGGTAGGTGAGGCCGCTCAGGTATCCGGCCAGCACGAAGTAAAGCGAGCGCAGGCCGAGAATTGCCAGGATGTTCGAGGTGAAGACGATGAACGGATCGCTGGTCACCGCGAAGATGGCAGGAATCGAGTCCACCGCGAAGACGAGGTCGGTCGTTTCGACGAGCAACAGGACGAGGAAGAGCGGGGTCATGTACAGCACACCGCCGATGCGGGTGAAGAACCGCTGCCCGTGGTAGCCGTCGGTGACCGGGAAGAAGCGCTTCGCGACGCGCACCAGCGGATTGCCTTCGAGCGATGGCTCGTGCTCCTGCTCACGCAGGAACTTGATTCCGGTGAAGATGAGGAAGGCACCGAAGACGTAGATCACCCAGTGGAACGAATCGAGCAACACGTTGGCGAAGCTGATCAGGATCGCGCGCATGACCAGCGCGCCGATGATCCCCCAGAAGAGCACCCGGTGCTGGTATATCGCCGGCACCGCGAACGCGGAAAAGATCAGCAGGAAGACGAAGATGTTGTCCACCGCGAGGGACTTCTCGATGAGGTACCCGGTGAACCACTCAATCCCGGAATCCTTGCCCATGAAGAAGAACACGCCGATGTTGAACACGATGGCGAGCCCGATCCAGACCCCGGTCCAGGCAAGCGCTTCGCGACGGGTTGTCTCATGGGCGTCCCGGTGGAAGATGCCGAGGTCGATGGCCAGCATCACGCCCACCAAGGCGAGAAAGCCGACCCACGGCAGCATTGACGACCACTCCATGCCTGTACTCCTCTTCGGCGCCACGCGGAGGTGACGCTTGGGTGACGAGCCGGGCACAGAAAAACCCAGCACGCCCAACGAAATGGACGGGCCAGGGTCTTACAGAGCGGTTGTCCGCCCTCACAGCCGGCGCTTGCGCGCGTATTGACGACTGCGAGGCCACCTCAGGACTAGGGGAGGAGGTGGTCGTTACTCCCCCTGATTGATAGAGAATATAGCAATTGACAGGCGCTGATGCAAGGTCGCCGGCGTGCGAGGCGCTCTCCGCTGTTGCGCAGGCAACACTTGGACGCGATTCCGCCCGTCACCGGCGGGTTTCGGTGACCGCGCCAGCGTGATCCACCAGCAGTGCGCGGCGCGCGATGCCGACGAAGAGTCCGTGATCCACCACACCGGTCACGCTCTTGATGCGGGCCCCGAGCGCTGCCGGGTCTGCCATCGGGCCGGTTGTCGCATCGACGATCAGATGGCCGCCGTCGGTGACCAAAGGGTGCCCGTCGTCGAGGACGCGCAACGTGGTCGGGAGCCCGACAGCAGCAAGACGATCCATGGTGTGGCGGTGCCCGAGAGCGATCACCTCAATCGGCAGGCGGAAGTTCGTGCCGAGCGCGGGACTGGACTTCTCCGTGGCTGAGACGACCAGGTAGTCATCGCATTGCAGCGCCACCAGTTTCTCGATCAGCAGCGCGCCACCGCCGCCCTTGATCAGATCGAGGTGCGGATCAATCTCGTCGGCACCGTCGATGCCGAGGTCGATCCGGGTGGCCTCATCAAGGCCGAGCAGCGGGATGCCGAACGACGCGGCGAGGGCCTCGGTCCGCTGCGACGTGGCGACGCCGCGGAAGCGCAAACCCTGTTGGGCCCGCGCACCGAGTTCGCGGATGACCGCGCTGGCGGTGCTCCCGGTTCCGAGTCCGACGACCATCCCGTCGCGGACCTCATCGGCGGCCACCACGGCGAGTCGTTGGAGTCGCTCGGCAATGTCCATGGCGGCTGCTCCGGGGCTACTCTGCCTCGTCCAAGTCTTCGGCTGCTGCGCGGTCGACGAGCCAGGTGAGCTTGCCCCCTGCCGGTCGCACCCCCTGCGACGGGTAGCGGCGCAGCTGCTCCGGCCCGTCGAGCACCGCGTGCAGCGTCTCGCGCTTGCCGGCACCACCGACCAGGAAGACGACATCGCGGGCTGCGTTGATCATCGGGTAGGTGAAGGTGATGCGGTCGGTGTTGAGTTTCGGCACATGGTTGGCGACCACCAACGCATCCTCTCGCCCGAGCGCGGTGGTCTCGGGGAAGAGCGAGGCGGTGTGGCCGTCGTCCCCCATGCCGAGCAGGATCAGGTCGAAGGCCGGAATGGTCAGGCGCGCGCCGGTGCGCTCGCGGATGGTGGCCTCGTAGGCGGCAGCACCGGCGTCCGGGGAGGGCAAGGTGGTGTCGACCGGGTGGACCCGCCCACGGTCCGCCACCTGCAGCAGCCACCCGCGGAGGGCGGCTCCGGCGTTGCTTTCAGCGTCCTCGAGGGGCACCCAGCGCTCATCGCCCCAGAAGATCTCGGTGCGATCCCACGGAACGAATGGCGCGAAGTCCGGCGTCGCCAGCAACTCGCCCATGCGCTTCGGCGTCGAACCGCCGGAGAGCGCGATCACCGCGACGCCGCGCTCGTCGACGGCTTGACGCGTCACCTCGACCACGCGGGCGGCCGCAGCACGCGCAAGGGCCTCGGCGTCATCGACGATGGTCAGGTGGCCGCGGCCATTGGGGAGATCACGGGTCATCGTGGGGAGCGCTCCGTCGCGAGCGGGCCGACACCGGCCCCTTCCGCCATTGTACGGGTCCCCGCGATGCGGCGCGGACGTCAGTCGAGCGTGATGTCCGGCGCCAGTTTGGTGGCGAGCATCAATGCGGCCTCGAAGGTGCCATCGCGTCCGAATTGCCGCAGTTCCTCCCCGAGCAGCGAGGCATCGTCTGGCAGCGGCGCGAAGGCCATGCGCCGGGTGGTCGGGATGCCGGGAACATCGCTGCGGGCGGAGACTTCGCTTGCTCCGACGCGCTCGAGGCGGAAGGTGCCAGCACGTCCACCGTGGGCGAGCGCGGTGACGGAGGCCAAGCTGCATCCTGCCACCGGATCCGCTGCGGGTCGGACTTTCAGCAGCACCTCACGGTGATCAGCGTCGTTGCCGCCGCGCAGCGTGACGCGCCATCCGGGTTCCGCGCCGCGGATCCGCACGAGATCGCCGGGCGCTTCCCACCCGAGCGACGACCCGAGCCACCCCGCGAGGAGGAGTGCGCCGGTGAAGCCGCTCATGCCGTTCGCCCCGATGCCGTAGGTGAGCTCGACCTCATCGATCAGATCAAGCGCGCCGACGGTGCGAGGGTGATCGAAGAACTGGGCGATCAGGTTGCGCCACGGGGTGAGCCGCTGCCAAGAAAAATCGGAGAGCTTTGCGCCGGTGGTGCCGGCCGCAACGATCGCCGCAAGGTGGTGGAGTTCCACTGCGGGCTGGCGAATCGTGGCACTGTCGACGATCACACGATCGGAGACGGAGGCGAGATCGAAAAAGAGCGGGCTGCCCATCCCCGAACTGGATGCCCACCACAGGAAGTCCTGCAGGTCAGCCACCAACAGCGGCGAGGCGATCGACGCGAGCTGCGCCTCCTTGCCCGAATCGACGAGGACGCGGATCGTCTCGAACCGCACCGCAGGACGACTCTTGGTCGCCTCCTGCTCAAGCAACGTGACGTCGACATCGAGGAGCGGATCATCCGTCGCTGGGGCGTCGTGGTCGGCAACGAGCACCGTGGCACGCGACGGATAGAGGTCACCCAGCCGCACCACGGTGTGCTCGATGTGCTCTGCCTCGCGCAAGGAGCGGGCGACCGCGGTGAGATTGAGCGTGCTGGCGCGCGTGAGCACCGCGAGGCCGTGCGTCGTGGCAGGGCCGTCGGACGGCGCGACCGGTGGATGGGCGATCGTGGCCTCGCCCCAGAGGCGGCTGACGTGCTTCAGGATGCTCGCGGCATCCGCGACCTCGCCGTGCCAATGGGCATCGGGGATGGGTTTTGCCATCGGGCGCAGGGCCGGGTTGGGGTGGATCATCGTGGTGCTCCGTGGAGGCTGTGTGGGTGTTACGGGCGCCGCCAGCTGCGGCCGTCGCGCTCGATCATGATGTCGGCCGCCGCAGGACCCCATGACCCCGCCTCGTACGGAAGAGGTCCGGAAGAGCCCGGTTCGTGCCAGCCGTCAAGGATCGGCTGGACGATCGCCCACTGCGCCTCGACTTCGTCACGTCGGGTGAAGAGGGTGGGATCGCCGAGCATCGCGTCCAACAGCAGTCGCTCATACGCATCCGGTCCCGATTCGCCGAACGCCGCGCCGTACAGGAAATCCATGCGGACGGTGCGCAGCTGCGTGCGAGCCCCGGGCACCTTGGCCGCGAAGCGGAGGGCGATGCCCTCGTCCGGCTGGATGCGGAGGCTGATCACGTTCGGCGTCAGATCGAGATCGCGGATGTTCTGGAACATCAGGTGCGGCACCCGCTTGAACTCGACGGCGATCTCGGTCACGCGCCGGGGCATGCGCTTGCCGGTGCGCAGGTAGAAGGGGACGCCACTCCAGCGCCAATTGTCGATCCCGAGACGCATCGCAGCGAAGGTCTCGGTGGTGCTCTCCGGCGAGACGCCCTTCTCTTCGAGGTAGCCCGGCACGGGTTGGCCGCCGACGAACCCATGGTCGTACTGCCCGCGCACGACGCGGGTGGCGATCTCGCTCCCCACGGGAGCGACGACCGAGCGCAGCACCTTCACCTTTTCGTCGCGGACGGCGTTGCCGTTGAAGAACGCCGGTGGCTCCATCGCGACGACAGTGAGGAGTTGAAGCAGGTGACTTGCGACCATGTCGCGCAGCGCGCCCGCCCCTTCGTAATAGCCGCTTCGTCCCTCGACCCCGAGCGCTTCGGCCGCGGTGATTTGCACGTTGTCGACGTACTGCCGGTTCCACACCGGGTCAAACAAGATGTTGGCAAAGCGGAAGGCGAGGACGTTCTGCACCGTCTCTTTGCCGAGGTAGTGATCGATGCGATAGATCTGCCGCTCGGTGAGGAGCGTCGCCATCTCCGCGATGAGCAGCCGTGCGCTCGGCAGATCGTGCCCGAAGGGTTTCTCGATCACGACGCGGTGCCACCCCTCGGTCGGCTCGAGGTAGTTGGCCTGCCGTTCGAGGGCACCGGCCGCTGACAGACCTCTCAGAATCGGGGCGAAATAGGTCGGGGAGGTTGCGAGGTAGAAAAGGCGATTCCCCGCAGTCGGCCGCTCGACATCGATGGCGTCGAGGCGGGTTTTCAGCGCGGCATAGGTGTCCGGGTTGTCGAACTCGCCGCGCACGTAGAACAGGTTGCGGCTGAAAAGCTCCCAGCTCTCGGCGGTGACCGGCATGCGGGCGGCCGAACCGACGGCTTCGCGCATCTTGGCGCGGAAGTCCTCCTCGGTCCAATCGCGGTGGGAGACCCCCACGATCGTGAACCCCTCGGGAAGTGGTTGCCCGACGGTGAGGTCGTACAGCGCGGGCATCAACTTGCGGGCGGTGAGATCGCCGCTGACCCCGAAGATCACCATCGCACACGGTGCGGGGATGCGATCCCCGCCGTTGCTGCGCAGGGGGTTGGTCTTGTCGCTCTCGCTCGACCAGGCATCCATCGGCGAGACCCAGGTCTCCGTCGCAGCGTTCGGGTGCTCAGCGCCAGAACCTTGGTGGTCGGCGAGATCCAACTGTTCCAGATGCTCGAGGATGCTGTGCATGGTCTTCCCCAGTGTGCGCGGTTCGCGTGCGTCGTGCGAGGGAACGGTCGTGTCATCGCACGATGGGTGGGCTCGGTCAGACCTCCGCCTGGAGGTTCGGCCATTCGTGATGGAACACGCCGTCGCGATCGACGCGCTTGAAGGTGTGGGCACCGAAGAAGTCTCGCTGCGCCTGGATCAGGTTGGCGGGCAGATTGGCGGTGCGGAACTGGTCGAAGTAGTCGAGGCTGGCGCTCATCGCCGGGCATGGCAGGCCGAGGGCGCGGGCGGTCCGGATCGCGGTGCGGGCACCATCGGCGGTGGCGTTCACCGTCTCGGCGATGCTCGGTGCGAGCAAGAGGTTGCTCAGGCCCGGGTTGTCCTTGAATGCGTGCCGGATCGGATCGAGCAGGGTGGCGCGGATGATGCAGCCGCCCTTCCAGATGCGCGCGATCTCCGCCAGGTTGAGGTTCCAGCTGAAGGCATCGGAGGCGGCCTGGAGGAGTGCCATGCCCTGTGCGTAGGAGCTCACCTTGCTGAAGTAGAGCGCGTCTTCCAACGCGGCGATCATCGCCTCGCGGCTGATGCCGGCGGTGGCGGCGGAGGTGTCGGCGGGACCGCGCAGGACGGCACTCGCCGCGACGCGTTCCGCCTTCTTGCTCGACATGATGCGTGCGGCGACGGCGGCATCAATGGTCGGGATCGGGGTGCCGAGCTCAAGCGCGGAGATGCTGGTCCAGCGACCAGTGCCCTTCTGCTCGGCGGCGTCGAGGATGATGTCGACGATGGCGCCACCCGTTTCCGGGTCTTTCTCGCCGAGCGCATGGGCGGTCACTTCGATGAGGAATGAGGCGAGCTTGCCGGCATTCCAGCGATGGAACACCTCGCTCATCTCGGCGGCGCTCATGCCGAGGGCGTTCCGCATGATGTCGTAGGTCTCGGCGATCAGCTGCATGTCGCCGTATTCGATGCCGTTGTGAACCATCTTCACGTAGTGGCCGCTGCCACCGGGGCCGATCCAGGTGACGCACGGGCCGCTGTCGGTCTTGGCGGCGATGGCGGTGAGCATCGGCTCGAGCAGTTTGTAGGCATCCTCCGGGCCGCCCGGCATCAGGCTGGGGCCCTTGAGGGCGCCCTCCTCGCCGCCTGAAACGCCCATGCCAACGAAGTTGAAGCCGAGGCCGGTGACCTCTTTCGAACGTCGCTCGGTGTCGGTGTAGAGGGAGTTGCCGCCATCAATCACGATGTCGCCCGGATCGAGGTGTGGGGCGAGTTCGGCGATCACGGCATCCACCGCGGCGCCGGCCTTCACCAAGATGATGATGCGGCGCGGCCGCTCGATCGAGGCGACGAACTCCTCGACGCTGTAGGTGGGGTGCAGTCCGGCGTTCGGGCCAACCTCCGCCATCACCTCATCGGTGCGTGAGCGGGTGCGGTTGTAGACGGAGATCGGGAACCCATTGCGCGCGATGTTCTGCGCGAGGTTCGCCCCCATCACCGCGAGTCCAACCAGGCCCACGTGTCGAGCCGTGTCTCCCACCGAGGTTCTCCTTGCCCGAGGTCCCGGGCTCTCGTTCGCCATCCGCAACAGCATGCAAGTGTACTCCGGGTGCGGTGAACCTCCCTGTGCGCGACGCACAGTCGGGGCCGGTCTATGCGGTGGATCCGGGCGCACGTGCCGGGGTGATTCGTATGCAAAAGAGCCTGGCCGTTGGGCCAGGCTCTCTGTGGAAACGGGTGTTTCCGGGGTTTAGCTGAGGAACGCGACGTTGTAGTCGCCGCCGGAGGCATCGGCGATGGCCGTGCCACCGTTCGCCGCGGCGCCGATGTTCGCGGTGTTGGCCATCACGCCGCCGTCGACCGAGACGTCGCCGACGCTGTCGCCGACGCCGATCGCGGAGCCGGTGTTGCCGCCGGTGTTGAGGTCGCCAGTCGCAACCGCGCCGCCGTTGGCGGAAGCCGCCGCACCACCGCCGTTACCGGCAGACGCGACGTCCGGGGTGACCACAGCCTCGTCAGCACCCCAAATCTTGTCCCAAAGGTTCGCCATCGTGTTTCCATCCCTCTCTGCCCTGCGGGCTCATCCGATGAAGTGCAGGGCACGCGGGTGACCTGCATCAGGAGGATGGCACAGCCAAACGCGAAAACCACCGCAAAGCGCGGTGGTTTTCCTGCCTTTGGGACTGAAGGTGGAGTACGTACAGCGTCCGTGCCGCTTGGCCGGACGAACCCCTACGACGCCATCGCGGCGCGCTTGCCCTCGACGCCGGCGAGGAGCGTGTCGAAGCTCTTCACGAACGAGGCGATGCCCTCTTCCTCCAGCTGGGCGGTGACCTTCGCCATGTCGATGCCAGCGCTGGCGATCTCGTTCATCAGGTGCTTCGCGGCGGGCAGGTCGGCATCGATCGTCCGCGCCGCCACCCCGTGGTCGATGAAGGCAGCAATCGTCGGGCGCGGCATGGTGTTGACCGTGTGCGGCCCGACAAGCTCTTCCACATACAGCACGTCGCGGTATGCCGGGTTCTTCACCGAGGTGCTCGCCCACAGCGGGCGCTGCACCTGCGCGCCGGAGGCGGCAAGGGCGTCCCACTTCGGTCCGCTGAAGATTTCGCCGAACCGTTCGTAGGCGAGTTGCGCATTGGCAACCGCTGCCTTGCCCTTCAGGTCGGGGTTGGCGCCTGCCTCATCGAGGAGTTTGTCGACCAGTGAATCCACGCGAGAGACGAAGAAGCTCGCCACCGACGCGACGCGATCGATCGCATGACCAGCCGCCTTTCGCCGCTCAAGGCCGTTGACGTAGGCACGGGCGACGCGATCGTAGGCGTCGATGCTGAAGAGGAGCGTGACGTTGATGTTGATGCCCTCGGCGATCATCTCCTCAATCACCGGGGACCCCTCGACGGTGCCGGGGATCTTGATCATCACGTTGGGGCGGTTCACCGCCTTCCACAGCTCGCGCGCCTCGGTGCGGGTGCGGGCGGCATCGCGGGCGGCGCCGGGCGAGACCTCGATCGAGACGAAGCCATCGGTGCCGTTGCTGGCGGTGTAGACGGGGAGGAAGAGATCGCAGGTGTCTTGGATGTCCTTCACCGCGAGAGTCTGGAAGATTTCGGCGGCGGACTTGCCCTCGCGGGCGAGGCGCTTCACGTCCTCGTCGTAGGCGGTGCCGGTGGCGATCGCCTTCTCGAAGATGCTGGGGTTGCTCGTGAGGCCGCGGATCCCGGTGTCGATGATCTTCTGGATCTCGCCGGAGCGGATCATGTCGCGGGAGATGTCGTCCTGCCAGACGGATTGCCCTTGATCGAGCAGGGCGGCGATGCGTGCATCCATGAGGTACCCTCCTGATTCGGTGACGGCTTCCGCGGTGCGTCCGGGCTAGCCGATGGTCTTCGCGAGATCGTCCTGCCCGAGCAGGCGCAGCGCCGTCTTCGCGACGTTCTCCTTGGTGAACCCGAAGTGCGCCAGCACCTTGCCGCCGGGCCCGGAGGCCCCGAAGGTGTTGATGCCGATCGTCGCGCCGTTGCCGCCGGTGTACTTCTCCCATCCGGTGGTGACGCCAGCCTCGACGGAGACGCGGGGCGTCCCCGCGGGACCGAGCACACTGCGGCGGTACTCGGCGGACTGGGCGTCGAAGAGGTCCCATGAGTGGAGGCTCACGACGCGGGCGTTCAGGCCGTGGCCGGCGAGCATGGCCCGCGCGCCGACACAGAGATCGACCTCTGACCCGGTGCCGATCAAGACGACATCCGGATCGCCGCCGGAATCCTCGAGGATGTAGCCCCCCTTGAAGAGATCACCGCGGGCGTCGCCGGTGTTGAGGATCGGGAGATCCTGCCGCGAGAGGACGAGGCACGTCGGGCCCTTGTGGGCGATCGCCTGCCGCCATGCGGCCGCCGTTTCGTTGCCGTCCGCCGGGCGGATCACCGAGAGGCCGGGGATCAGGCGCAGGCTCATGGTCTGCTCGACCGGCTCGTGGGTGGGACCGTCCTCACCGACCGCGATGCTGTCGTGGGTGAAGACGAAGATCGACTGCAGGTGCGAGAGCGCGGCGAGACGGATGGCGGGTCGCAGGTAGTCACTGAACACATGGAAGGTCGCGCCGAAGGGGATGACGCCGCCGTGGGCCGCCATGCCGTTGACGGCACTGCCCATCGCGTGCTCCCGGATGCCGAAGTGGATGTTGCGGCCGGCGTAGCCCCATGTGCCGCCCATCTGACCGTGTTGCGCGGCCGGGTCGGGTGTGCCGTCGGGGCGCTCGAAGTCGCCTGCCCCCTTCATCCCGGTGAGGGTGCTCGGGTTGAGATCGGCGCTGCCGCCGATGAAGGTTGGCAACCGCGGGAAGAATCCGGCGATCACCTCACCCGAGGCCTTGCGCGTCGAGACCTTGCCACCGACCTCCCACGTCGGGATGTCCTTGTCCCAGTCCGCCGGCAGGACACCGGCGAAGGCGTCCTTCAACTGCGCCGCCTCGGAGGGAAATGCCTTGGCATAGGCGGCCCAGCGGGTGTCCCAGTCCTGCTCGGCTGCTGCGCCGCGCGTCACGGCCTCGCGCCAGTGGGCGAGCGCCTCGGCATCGACGGCGAACGCCTCGGCGGCCATGCCGAGCGCCTCCTTGGTCGACGCGGTGCCCTCCGGCCCGAGCGGGGAGCCGTGCACACCCGCGGTGCCAGCCTTCGGGGAACCGAAGCCGATCACCGTATGGGCCACGATCAGCGATGGGCGCGCCGTCTCCGCTTGCGCTTGGGTGATGGCGGCGCGCACCGCGGCGACGTCCATGCCGTCCACGGTGACCACGTGCCAACCATAGGAGGCGAACCGCGCGGCGACGTCCTCGCTCATCGAGAGGCCGAGGGTGCCCGCGAGGCTGATCTGATTCGCGTCGTAGAGGTAGATCAGTTTGCCGAGACCGAGGTGGCCGGCAAGGCTCGCCGCTTCGGCGCAGACCCCTTCTTGGATGTCGCCGTCGGTGACGATCCCGTAGGTGTAGTGGTTGACGATCTGGTGGCCGGGGCGGTTGTAGGTCGCCCCGAGGAACGCCTCGGCGATCGCGAGACCGACGCCGTTGGCGAATCCCTGGCCGAGCGGACCGGTGGTGACCTCGATGCCCGGGGTGTGGCCGCGCTCGGGGTGGCCGGGGGTGCGGCTGCCGAGTTGTCGAAAGGCCTTCAGGTCATCGAGCGAGACGTCGTAGCCCGAGAGGTGGAGCAGGGCGTAGATCAACATCGATCCGTGGCCGCCCGAGAGGACGAAGCGGTCGCGGTCCGGCCAATTGGGGTCCTTCGGGTTGTGCTTGAGGATGCCATCCCACAGGGCGTAGGCCATCGGTGCGGCCCCGAGCGGCATGCCGGGGTGGCCGGAATTGGCCGCTTGGATGGCATCCATGGCCAGCCCGCGGATGGCGTTGACGGATCGCGCCTCGAGCGATGTGGTGTCAGCAGCGGACAACGGGAGACCTCCTCATGGCAATGACGCGGCGTCGGAACGTCGCGGCGAACGGCTGGCAGTCAGCGACTTGTGTGGGGCAAGTATCCACCAAAGGCGGGAGCGGTGACGGCGCCATCGGATGCGCTGACCACCAGACGAGTTGTGCTGGCCGACCAGTCGGGCCCGGGTGTACGTACCAGCGGATACACTCACGCGCATCACGAGTGGCGGGCCTGCGGGCTCCGTGGCCTACTGGGGCCGTGTCGAGGGACAGGGATGATCGCGATTCGCCAAGCCCAGCAGGCAGGGCTGCTGCGCCGAAGCAATTGGGCCCCGAATCTGATTGCGGGGCTGATCGTCGGTGTGGTGGCGCTGCCGCTCTCGATGGCCTTTGCGATCGCCAGCGGCGCGAAGCCGGAGATGGGACTCTACACGGCGATCGTCTCGGCGATCATCGTCAGTCTCTTCGGCGGCAGTCTGGTGCAGATCGCGGGCCCGACCGGGGCCTTCATCGTCATCCTCGCCGGGATCACCGCCAAGCACGGCATCGACGGCCTGCAGATCGCGACTCTGATGGCGGGCGGCATGCTCATCCTGATGAGCGTCGCGCGGCTGGGGGCGGTGCTGCGCTTCATCCCGGCCCCGGTGATCGTCGGGTTCACTGCCGGCATCGGGGTGATCATCTTCACCGGGCAGTGGCACAATTTCTTCGGCCTGCCGAAACCGGAGGGCGAGCATTTCCACGAGAAGATGCTCAGCCTCTTCCGGTCGTTCAACCAGATCGACATCCCGACGACGATCCTCTCCCTGTCCTGCCTCGCCGTGTTGCTGCTCGCGCCGCGGATCAGGGCGTTGAAGCGCGTGCCGGCGCCGCTGATCGCGCTGGTGTTGGCCACGGCGTACGTCGCCGTCGTGAAGCCGGCATCGATCTCGACGATCGGCACCCAGTTCGGTGGCATCCCGACCGGGCTGCCCTCCTTCGCGCCGCCGGCGATCACGTGGGACCGCTTCACCGAATTGCTGCTTCCCGCCTTCACCATCGCGATGCTGGGGGCGATCGAGTCGCTGCTCTCCGCGGTGGTTGCCGATGGCATGGCAGGCACCAAGCACGACTCCAATCAGGAGCTGATGGGACAAGGGGTGGCGAACCTCGCGACCTCGGTGTTGGGCGGGTTCGCCGCGACGGGGGCGATCGCCCGCACCGCGACCAACATCCGCAACGGCGGCAACAGCCCCATCGCCGGCGTGACCCACTCGGTGGTGTTGATTGGCATTTTGTTGGCATTGGCACCGCTGGCCTCGAACATCCCGCTCTCGGTGCTCGCCGCGATCCTCTTCATCGTCGCGTGGAACATGAGCGACATCCACCACGTGGTCTCGATGACGCGCAAGGCCCCGATCGCCGACGTGGCGATCCTCTGGATCACCCTGCTGCTCACCGTCTTCATGGATCTGGTGGTCGCGGTCAATGTCGGCGTGATTCTCGCGACGCTGCTCTTCCTGAAGCGGATGGCGGAGTCGGTCGAAGTCGGGCAGGAGGGTCACGGTCCCGATCAGGCACTGGCCGGACTGAACGTGCCGGCTGACACGCTGGTGTTCACCATCGACGGTCCGTTCTTCTTCGCCGCGGTGGAGACCTTCGAGCGGGCGCTGGCGGAGACGCACACCGATCCGAAGACGGTGGTGCTTCGGCTCGGGCGGGTGCCGTTCATGGACATCAGCGCGATCGAGGCATTGGATGACTCGGTGGAGGATCTGCAGCATCGCGGGGTGCGGGTGATTCTCAGTGAGGCGAATCCCCGCGCGATGCGGGAACTCGACAAGGCGGGCATCCTCGCGCGGGTGGGTCCGCGCGGGTCCGCGCCGACGATCACCGAGGCGCTTGACCTCGCCAGGGAGGAACCTGCGGGCGTCAGCACGTAGTAGGAATTCGCGGTGACGGCTCGGTTGGGAAGGGGAGAGCGATGATCAGCATCCTGCAAGCAAAGAAGTTGGGACGCCTCTCGGGGTCGTGGATTGCCCCGAACATCACCGCTGGCTTGGTGGTGGCCGCGGTGGCGCTGCCGCTCTCCCTGGCGTACGCGATCGCCTCGGGGATGCCGCCGCAGGTCGGCATCTACACGACGATGATCATGACCTTCCTCGGGTCGTTGTTCGGCGGCAGCATGCTGCTGATCTCCGGACCGGCCCCGGCGCTGATCACCATTTTGGCGGGGATCTCGGCGACCGACGGCCCCGATGCGGTGGTGCTCACGGCGCTGATCGCCGGAGTCATCCTGCTGATCATGGGGTTGGTGAAATTCGGGCTCGTGATGCGCTTCATCCCGGAGCCGGTGGTGCTCGGGTTCGTGGTCGGCGTCGCGTTCATTGTCGCGATGAGCGCGTTCCCGTACTTCACCGGCGTCCCGAAGCCGCACGGGCTGGCCAACCACGAGAAGTTGATCGAACTCGGCCAGCACATCTCGGAGGCCTACTGGCCGACCATGATCATGGGCGTCTCGGCTCTGCTGATCATGATTCTCTTCCAGACGGTGAAGCCGTTGAAGCGGATACCGGGGCCGCTGGTCGTGCTGGTGCTCGGGATCATCGTCATGAAGACCCTGCAGCCGGAGGGCGTCGCCACCATCGGCACGCAGTTCAAGGGGATCCCCCAAGGGCTCCCGACCTTCACCCTGCCGGAGGTGTCGTTTTCGCGGGTGATCGGCTTGATCGTGCCGGGGTTCACGGTGGCGTTCGTCGCATCGCTCGAGACGCTACTCGCCGCGAAGGTCGGTGACGGCCTCTCGGGCACCAAGCACCTCCCTGATCAGGAATTGAAAAGCCAAGGCATTGCCAACATCGTCTGCTCGCTCTTCGGGGCGATGCCGGGCGCGGGCAGTGTCAGCCGGACGGCCACCTCACTGAAGAGCGGCGGCTCGTCGCCGGTTGCCGGCATCACGCTGGCGGTGACGCTGGCGATCATCCTGCTCCTGCTCGCGCCGCAGGCGGCGGACGTGCCGATGGCCGTGATCGGGGCGATCCTGATGATGGTGGCGTGG